>JAZNMD010000129.1:0-9442 GCA_045579385.1 Clostridia bacterium | reverse complement strand
GTTCATCGGCAAACCTCTTTTGAACCACGCAGGCTCACGCGTGGTTTTCGTTATACAATAAAAAAGAAACCTTTCCGAGAAAGGTTTCTTTTTATATGTTTTGGTTTAACTTATTAATTTCCCCTCTCGTGTCATTACCGATAACGAAAGCTCGTCTGCAAGGGTCTGACATTCTGAAAGGATGTTTTCTACTGTTTTGAGCGCGAGCAAGGGAAAGTTGTTTTCCTCGCTCAGGTGTCCAAGGATAATTTTTCGGGTGCCGCTTTCGGCAAGCGCTTTGGCAAGACAGCCGCTGTCGTGATTACAAAGATGGCCGGAACTCCCTTTTATTCTTTGTTTTAGCTCATATGGATATGAGCCGATTTCAAGCATATTTTCGTCGTAGTTGGCTTCAATGAGCACGGTGTGACTTCCGCGGATTGCTGAAAACGCTTCGTCTGTTATATGTCCCATATCGGTTGCAACAGCGACTTTTTCGCCTGCTGATTCAAAAACATATCCCACAGACTGTGCCGCATCGTGCGGTGTTAAAAAGCTGTTTGTTTTTATATCCTTTATGTAAAATTCGCGTCCGACTTCAATTATCTTCTTGTTTTCGGGGGCGATTTTCCCAAGCTGTGGCTCCATCGCCTGCCAGGTTGGGTTGTTTGCAAACACAGGGATGTTGTATTTGCGTGAAATAACGCCCGCTCCTTTTATATGGTCGGAATGTTCGTGCGTGATAACTATTCCGTCAATAGCACTGCAAGGTAGCTCTGCACTGCTGAGACATTCTTCAAGTGTTTTGCCACTTATCCCGCAATCGACCAGAATTTTGGTGTTTTTGTTAAAAACAATGGTTGTGTTCCCCTTGCTGCTACTACGCAAAGGGCATAGTTTAAGCTGTGACACGGGGTATCCACCTTTCGTTTAAGCAATTTCAAAGTTGCCGGTGGGTTTGGCATCGCCGCGCCTTGTTATCTGGGCACCTAAGGCTTTGAGCTTTTGTTCAAAGTTTTCGTATCCACGGTCAATATATTTAAGATTGAAAACCTCTGTAACACCGTCTGCTATAAGACCGGCAATAACAAGTGCTGCCCCTGCACGCAGGTCGGTGGAGGATACAGGTGCGCCAACAAGCTTTTTGCCACCCTCAACAACAGCACATCTGCCGTCAACTGTTACGGAAGCCCCCATTCTGCGAAGCTCTTCAACATATTTAAAACGATTGTCCCACACGTTTTCTGTAACAATGCTCGTCCCCTCGACAGAAGTAAGCAATGTCAGCATCTGGGGCTGAAGGTCGGTAGGAAAGCCGGGATAGGGGAGTGTGTTGATGTGAACCTTTTTCAAAGGTCCATCGCATCTGACACGAACGTTGTCGTCGAGCTCCTCAACGGTTGCACCCATTTCAATGAGCTTTGCAGAGATAGAGTCAAGATGCTTGGGAATTACATTCTTGATAAGGATATCCCCTCTTGTTGCGGCAGCTGCAAGCATAAAAGTTCCCGCTTCAATCTGGTCAGGAATAACGGTGTAGGCTCCACCATGAAGCTCCTTTACGCCATTTATTTTTATAACGTCGGTACCTGCACCTTTGATGTTTGCACCCATACAGTTTAAGAAGTTGGCAACGTCAACGATGTGAGGTTCCTTTGCGGCATTTTCAATGATGGTTTGTCCGTCGGCAAGTGTGCCTGCAAGCATAATATTGATGGTTGCACCCACGGAAGCTCTGTCCATATAGATTTCGGAGCCGATTAATTTCTCCGCCTGAATGTCAACAAGTCCGTGGTCAAGCTCGTGAGATGCACCAAGGGCAGCAAAGCCTTTAAGATGCAGGTCTATTGGTCTTACACCAAAATCACATCCGCCGGGAAGTGCAACACGTGCTCTGTTAAAGCGACCTAAAAGAGCACCCATAAGGTAAGATGATGCCCTTATTTTGCCGACCATCTCGTAGGGTGCTTCAAATTTGTCAAGACGGGTTGCATCAATGCGCACAATCCCTTTATCAATAAACTCGGCATGTCCGCCAAGCTGATTTATTATATCAATCAAAACATAGGTGTCACTAACCGCAGGGACATTTTCGATAACGCAAACATCTTTTACCAAAAGTGCCGCCACGATGAGCGCAACAGCTGAATTTTTTGCTCCGCTGATTTCAACTTCGCCCTCAAGCTTTGCGCCGCCAAGGATAACATACTTTTCCATAATTTCACCCACCGTTTTTTCTTTTGTTTGTTTCACAAATTTACTATCAAAGCCTTGCTTTGAGCGAAAAACAATGAATGTTCATTGTTTTTCTACGGATATCCGTTATAACGACGGTTCTTTATCAAAACATTGATGCAATCAATGTTTTGATACCGCTTTATTGCGGCTAAGAAAGTTGCTTTTATGAAAAGTAACTTTCAAGAACCTAGTTTTAATAAAGTATCGGGAAATTGTTTTGCAATTTCCCTGCCAAATATTATATTTGGCAGGGAAAAACGAAAAATTCGTTTTTCCCTAAGATACATTCGTTATAAAGTTTTCAAGTATACGTTTTTCCAATATATTATTGTATCACAGCTCTCGCATAAAAGCAAGTATTTAATTGTAATTTGCCTTTATTTAAAGCCGATTATACCCCGTTTCGCCAAGGGTAATTGTTATTTTTCCGTTTGTTTTGTCAAAAAGCTTGTCCGCAAAGCGTTTTGCGGCTGTTTCAGGGACCAGAGCGCTTACTTTTACCTGTTCGGTATATTCAGTATCGCACAGTTTAAATCCGGCTGCTTGAATTTCGCTTTGAATTTTTCCCAAAAGAGAATAGTCGCAAGCTATATTGATTTCCCGGCACAAAGTCATTGTGATGGGATTTGCGGCTTCAATGCCAAGCTTTGCAGAGTGTGAGTATGCGTGGACAAGCCCGCCGGTACCAAGCAAAATTCCTCCGAAATATCGTGTAACCACAACGATCAGGTTGGTAAGGCCTTCTTTTTTTATCATTTCAAGCACGGGAAGGCCTGCGGTGCCTGCCGGCTCATTATCGTCGCTGTAACGCTGAAGATTGTTTTCTTCAAGAACATAGGCATAAACGTTGTGACGGGCATCCCAGTACTTCTTTTTTATATTTTCCAAAAATTCAAGAGCATCCGCTTCGGTGCGGACGGGTTTGACAGATGCAATAAACCGTGACCGCTTTTCAACAAGCTCGTCACAGCCTTCCGAAAGAACGGTTCTGTATTCCTCTTTCATCCATTCCACCCCCAACAGATGCTTTTTTCCTTGTTGCCATTGTACCATATATTGTGCCCGGTTGCAAGAAAAAATTTGAATTAACAAAGCAAAAGTCTTGTAAAAAAGACAGCCAGCACCAACCCGGTTAAATCGGCTGTAATTGCTGCTTTAAAAGTGTGACGCAGATTTTTGACACCGATTGCCCCGAAATAAACAGTCAAGGTGTAAAAGGTTGTTTCGGTTGATGCCATCAGAACAGAGGCAATCTGCCCTGCAAAAGAATCCGGCCCGGAGGTTTTAAAAAGGTCAACAACAAGTGCCAGCGAGCCGCTTCCTGAAACGGGACGCAAAAAAGCAAGGGGAAGAACCTCGGCAGGTATACCGAGGGCACGTGTCACGGGGGAAAGGAGGGAGGTAAATATATCAACTGCCCCCGATGCCCTCAGCATATAAACTCCTGCCATCAGACCAACCAGAGTGGGCAAAATCTGCAATGTGGTTTCGACGCCCATTTTTGCTCCTTCTGTGAAGCTGTCATAAACACGAATTCTTTTAAAAAGACCAAAAGCTACTATGCCGACAATCATTAAAGGAAGAGCAAGGGTTGAGAAAACTTTCATAAAAGGCCTCATTTCTGCAAACAAATTAAACATAGGTTAGGGCGAACTAACTACAACCGAGGAAGACGACGTTTTTGAAGAATCTTCGTCATTGTTACTCCTACTGTCACGGTGCAAAGGCTTACTATCCATACGGGCATAATTATTTCCGAGGGGTTTGCCGAGCCATAAAGCTGTCTTAAGGAAATCATTGTGGACGGGATTAGCTGTATTGAAGCTGTGTTTATTACAGCAAAGGTACACATCTCGTTGGAGGCACCTTTTCTTCCTTTATTCAGTTTGTCAAGCTCTTTCATTGCGGCAATTCCAAGAGGGGTTGCGGCATTACCCATCCCCAAAAGATTAGCAACCATATTCATAACAATGGCGCAAAGAGCAGGAGAGGAGGCGGAAAGGCGTGGGAAAAGAATCCTTGTTACCGGTCGTAAGAGCTTTGAAAAGACCTGCATAAGTCCGGATTTTTCGGCAACTTTTGACAGACCTGTCCAAAGGCACATTGCCCCTAAAAGACCGATGCAGCTCTCTACTGCTGCCCCTGCCCCTTCAATTGCGGCGGCGCTGACCTCGCTTAGTCTTCCCGTGAATATTGCAACAGCAAAGGAAAGCAAAATCATACCGCTCCATATGTAATTAAGCATAAAAAATCACCCATAGAATTATATGTGAAAAAAGGCACAAATATTTGCTTAAAATTGTTTGACAAAACATTACATGGCTGTATAATGTGGACAGATAATGGTATATTCGTTTTTATACATTTATCATAAGGAGTGAAAAGAATTATGAAAAAAAGCAAAATGGATAAAATCGCCGATGAGTTTTGAGAACGCGGCGCCTGCGTTTATTAAGAAAATTTCACTCAAAAAAAGATGTTAAAAAAGGATGTTCTGACCGCCAGCTCTGAAGTGTTTTTTATAATGCTCTGGCACCCCCTGCGAGAATCGAACTCACAACTAGCCCTTAGGAGGGGCTTGTTATTGCGAGGAACACGAGCAAAAAGGTTCGCTCAGTCGTCAAAATCTTTGATTTTGGTAACGACGTGCGGTTCTTATTACGAGCAAAGCGAGCAAAAAGGTTCTCGGGACCCAACAGAAATCTTTGATTTCGTGTTGGGTGAGGTTCTTATATCCATTTTAACCCCCCACTACTCGATGTAGAGGGGGGTTAATAAAAAAACAATCTGGCACCCCCTGCGAGAATCGAACTCACAACTAGCCCTTAGGAGGGGCTTGTTATATCCATTTAACTAAAGGGGCAAATATTTAATTTTCAGCATTTCTGCCATTTTCTGTGGGCTGACCTCAGAAAGGGGAGAATGAAATATTTGCAATTGAATAAGTCACAGTATAGCATAAATTAGATAATTATGCAAGAGAAAAATAAAGATTAAAGGACAAAGTCCGAAAAAATGGTATTGCTGACAAAAAAGCCTTTGTCTGAAAGTTGCATACGGTCGTCTTCCAGAATCAAAAAACCCCATTCGACATACTTTTTTATCGGAGAAGAGAAAACGTCAAAGATGCTCTTTTTGAAACGGACTTCAAACTCAGATATGGAAATACCGCGTTCGCGACGGAGACCTAAAAAAACAAATTCACTTATTTGCTCATTTTCGCTGACTTTTTCGGATTCTGCCACAGCGGTGCCTTTTTTATGAATGCTATCAATATATTGTTTTATATCACAATGATTAAAAAACCGACTGCCTTCAATGAAAGAATGTGCCCCTGCGCCAATCCCCAAAAAGTCAGAGCAAATCCAATATTTTGAATTGTGACGGGATTCAAAGCCGGGCTTTGCAAAGTTTGAAACCTCATATCTTGAATACCCCGCTGACCGCAATTTGTTTACCAAAAGCTCATACATATCGGCGGATTCATCATCATCAGGCAAGTTAAGCTTCATACGTGAAAAGGGAGTACCCTCTTCAATTTTTAAAGCATAAGCCGAAATATGCTCTGCGTCAAAGGAGACCGCTTTGTCAATAGTCTTGCTCCAGTCAGATAAGGTCATTTCAGGAAGAGCATACATAAGGTCAAGAGAAATGTTTTTAAAACCTGCCTCACGGGCGGACACAAAACACTGTTCAAAATCTTTTAACGAATGAATCCTGCCCAGCCGACAAAGGGCCTGGTCGTCGGGCGACTGCAACCCGACACTCAATCGATTAGCTCCAACTAACTTTAGTTTATCAAAACCGTTACGGTCAATGGTTGCGGGGTTACATTCAATGGTTATTTCGGGGTCGTTTGTAAATGAAAAAATTTCTTTAAGTTTTTTTATGCAGTCACAAAGCATTTCAGGGGGAACGTGTGAGGGAGTACCACCGCCAAAGTACATTGTATCAAACACGATGCCGGGGAGTTTTTCCGACCACGTTTTGGCTTCTTTTAAAAGGGCAGAAAAATACGGAGCCATATATTCATCCTTATTCGCAAAAGAGTTAAAGTCACAATAAAGACACTTGCTTTTGCAAAAGGGAATGTGAATATAAAGCCCCGGATAATTCATTTCAGTTCTCCTTTAATCTAACTTAAGCACCGACATAAATGCTTCCTGCGGAACTTCAACTGAGCCCACCTGACGCATACGCTTTTTGCCTTCTTTTTGCTTTTCAAGAAGCTTCTTTTTACGGGTAATGTCGCCGCCATAACATTTTGCAAGCACATCCTTGCGCATTGCACGCACAGTTTCGCGGGCAATAATTTTGCTCCCGATTGCTGCCTGGATAGGAACTTCAAAAAGCTGTCTTGGGATGGATTCCTTAAGCTTTTCGGCAATTCTTCTGCCACGGGCATAGGCTTTTTCCTTGTGAACAATAAAGGAAAGCGCATCCACCATATCTCCGTTTAACAAAATGTCAAGCTTGACAAGCTCAGAACGTTGATACCCCTTGAGTTCATAGTCAAAGGAGGCATAGCCACGGGTTCTTGATTTAAGAGCGTCAAAAAAGTCATAAATAATCTCGTTAAGCGGAAGCTCATAGTTTAAGGACACACGGGTGTCGTCCAGATATGTCATATCAATATATGTGCCACGACGATCCTGGCAAAGCTCCATAATGCTGCCAACAAATTCCTTAGGCGTCATAATAGAAGCAGAAACAACAGGCTCGGTCATATAGTCAATTTCCTGCGGCTCGGGAAGATTTGCCGGATTTGAAATCATAAGCTCGCTTCCGTCGGTTTTAACCACGGTATATTCAACCGAGGGTGCTGTTGTGACAAGGTCAAGGTTATACTCTCTCTCCAGGCGTTCCTGGATAATTTCCATATGCAAAAGCCCAAGAAAGCCACAGCGGAAGCCAAAACCCAGTGCAACCGAGTTTTCTGCTTCAAACTGCAGAGCCGCATCGTTGAGCTGAAGCTTTTCAAGTGCGTCACGCAAGTCGTTATAACGTGCGCCATCGGCGGGATATACGCCTGAATAAACCATCGGTTTTACTTCTTTGTAACCGGGCAAAGGCTCTGCGGCACCTTTTTGAGCAGTTGTAATGGTGTCGCCCACACGAACATCACGAACACTCTTTATGCTGGCGGCAACAAAGCCAACCTCTCCTGCTTTTATCTCGGATGAGGGAAGCATCCCAAGTGGGTTAAGATATCCAACCTCAACCACATCAAAGGTGCTGTCAGTTGCCATCATTTTTATAGTGTCGCCCGGGCGCAAAACACCGTCAATAACACGGACATAAGCAATAACACCCTTGTAACTGTCGTAATAAGAATCAAAAATCAATGCTTTAAGCGGAGCTTGCTCGTCACCGGTGGGTGGGGGAACAGCTTCTACGATTTTTTCTAAAACAGCCTCGATGTTGACACCGTTCTTTGCGGAAATCTGAGGAGCTGTTTCAGCTTCGATACCGATTACGTCCTCTATTTCCTGCTTAACTGCATCAGGTCTTGCACTGGGAAGGTCAATCTTGTTGATTACGGGAACAAGCTCCAGATCGTGTTCCAAAGCAAGATAGGTGTTCGCAAGAGTCTGAGCCTCAATTCCCTGTGCTGCGTCCACAATAAGCACTGCACCCTCGCAAGCGGCAAGGCTTCGGGAAACTTCATAGTTAAAGTCAACATGCCCGGGGGTGTCAATGAGGTTAAGAACATATTTCTGCCCGTTTTTTGCAGAGTAAATAAGACGCACAGCACGTGCCTTGATTGTAATTCCACGCTCACGTTCAAGGTCCATATTGTCAAGAATCTGCGACTGCATCTCACGCTGGGTAAGTGCCCCGGTAAGCTCCAGAAGACGGTCAGCCAAAGTAGATTTACCATGGTCTATATGGGCAATAATTGAAAAATTGCGGATGTTTTGTTGATATTCGTTCATTTGTAATTCCTTTCAGGGGAAAACTTTAAGTTAGTCTAAACTAATCAAGCTATTAGTCGTTGTAGCCATTGGGATTTTGCTGCTGCCAATTCCACGAGTCTTTGCACATATCCTCAAGAGTCTTTTTGGTAACAAAGCCAAGCTCTGCCTTTGAAAGAGCCGGGTCTGCAAAGCAGGCATCAATGTCGCCCGGACGTCTGTCCTCTAGCTTGTAAGGGAGGTCGCGCCCGCAAGCCTTGCTGAAGGCTTTTATCATATCCAGCACGCTGTAGCCTGTGCCAGTGCCGAGGTTATATGTAACCACTCCTGATTTTGAAAAAAGTTTCTCAAGGGCACAAAGATGTCCGTCGGCAAGGTCGACAACGTGGATATAATCACGCACACCGGTTCCGTCTGGAGTGTCATAGTCACTGCCGAAAACGTGGATATAATCACGCTTACCCACAGCCACTTGTGCGATATAAGGCATAAGGTTGTTGGGAATCCCTTGCGGGTCTTCCCCGATAAGACCGCTTTCGTGTGCTCCTACGGGATTGAAATACCGCAAAATCGCAATATCCCAATCGGGGTCAGCAATGGCTAAGTCTCTTAAAATTTCCTCAATCATAAGCTTTGTTCTTCCGTAAGGATTTGTGCAGGAGAGAGCAAAGTCTTCGCGGATGGGAACGCTTTCAGGCTTGCCATAAACCGTTGCTGAGGAACTAAAAACAAGTCGTTTTACTCCAAACTCGGACATAAGCTCGCAAAGGTTGATGGTGCTGTAAAGATTGTTGTGATAATAGGAAAGGGGCATACGTACAGATTCACCCACAGCTTTAAGCCCTGCAAAGTGAATTGCTGCGTCAAAGGTGTTTTCTTCAAAGACCTTTCTTAAAGCGTCTTTATCGAGCATATCAATTTTGTAAAATTTAATGGGTTTGCCTGTGATTTTTTCAACTCGTCTGAGCGCTTCTTCTGAGCTGTTGCAAAGGTTATCAACAACCGTAACTTCGTAGCCTTGTTCCAAAAGGCGAAGACAAGTGTGACTGCCGATATACCCTGCGCCACCTGTAACTAATATATTCATAAAACTACCCCCTACTTTAATGTTAACCCTTAGTATACCATATAATTAAGCTTTTTTCAAGTGTTTTTTGAGAAGGGTTTTGTGACAATATATGTTTATGTTAGGTGCGAAAATAAGCTTTTCATGAGAAGAATTGACTTTTCTTATCCGAAAACGACAATTTTTAGAGAATAGTGAAGAGAGAAAAGTGAAGAGTTAAGAGATAAGAGAACCAAAAAGAAAC
>JAZNMD010000128.1:0-5154 GCA_045579385.1 Clostridia bacterium | reverse complement strand
AACAGAAGATAGAAAGCAAAATTCCTTGCGGATACGTAGGGAAGCCTGCTGATATAAGTCCGGCGGTACTTCTTTTGTGTTCAGAAGAGGGAAGATATATAACCGGATCAGAAATAATTATTGATGGTGGTATGCACCTGTAATAATGGGAGGAATATTTATGCATTTCAATGACAGAGAAGAAATAATAGCTTTAACACCCCAATGGAAAGGGGAAAGATTTGACGATGGTCGTCCCAAGGTAGATGACAAATATTTAAAAGCACTAAAGACGTTGACTCTTGAGGAGGTATGGAAGCCTATCTTTGTAAAAGGTTATGAAAGCCAGTTTGAAGGCAGATTACATACTCTTCACGATGATGGAAGAAAGCTTATCGGACGTGCTGTTACAGCAACCTATTGCCCTTACAGACCTGACTTTGATGAAGTTGTAAAGGAAGTAGGAAGAGAAGAGGGCAGAACCGGTACATATAATCAATGGGTAATAGATAACCTTAAAGAAGGCGATGTTCCCGTTATTGATATGTATGATAAAATTTACAAAGGAACTTTCTTAGGAGGAAACCTTACAACAGCCCTCAAGAATAAAACAAAGAACGAAAATGGCGGTGCTGTGGTCTGGGGTGGTATACGCGATACCGAACAGATGAAAAAGATTGAAAATACTCAGGTTTATTATCGTGGGATAGATCCCACTCCAATCAGAGAGTTTATAATGACCGGTTACAATACCGTAACAAGAATTGGAAATGCAGTTTGTCTGCCCGGAGACGTTGTTTTCGGTGCCGGTGGCGGAGTATTGTTTATACCAAGCCACCTGGTTGAAGAAGTTGTAGGCGGTGCCGCAAAAACTCAGGTAAAAGACTTGTTTGGATTTGAAATGATAGCTCTTAATAAGTTCACAACTGCGCAAATCGACAAGAATACCTGGTCAAAAGAAATGCTTGATCTTCTTATGGAATTTATAGAAACAGATGATCGTGCAGCAGAATACAGAGGTCTCGACTGGTCATACGAATACGACCTTGCAATAAATGGCGACCCCAACGATACACAATCAGCTTTATAAAAGAAACCGATAAATCTTACATAAGATTTATCGGTTTCTTTTAATATTTATAGTTGATATATGTGAAAAAAATGGTAAAATGTATATGGAAAATTTTTTGTCCCTAACTTGACAAAATCAATATAGATATGTCGAATATTGGCGGAATAAAAAAGCCTTCCCCTTGAGGGGAAGGTGGGTTTGCGGAGCAAACTCGGATGAGGTGGAAATGAATGACGATTGCTTAAGAGTCTACACCTCACCACCGCCTGCGGCGGAGCCTCTCCTCAAGGAGAAGCCTTTGGTAAGTTGCATCTAAACCTTATGTGTAGCAATGTATGGATGTCGAAAAATGACGAAAATGTGGTCTAAAGTTTAATAGAATGTATTGACTATCCACATATTTTGTGGTACAATGTATATACTAAAGCAAGGAGGTAATACATTATGGCAACTGTAAATATGAGTATTCGTATGGATAAAGAGTTAAAAAAACAGGCAGATGCAATGTTTTCTGATATGGGACTTAATATGACAACAGCTATGAATATGTTTTTGAGGCAAGTTGTTCGTCAGGGCAGAATTCCATTTGAAATTGCAACTGATATCCCAAATGCGGAAACTGTAGCAGCGATTAAGGAAATGGATGATATGTTAAGTGGGAAGATACCTACTAAACGATATTCAAGTACAAAAGAACTTTTTGAGGATTTGGAATCATGAAGTATCAAATAGAGATGTCAACCCGATTTAAAAAAGATTATAAGCTTGCTCAAAAGCGTGGTTATAATATGAACTTGTTAAAAGAAGTCATTGATATTTTGGCAAACGGAGATCAGCTTCCGGAAAAATATCTTGATCATCCGCTTTCCGGAGATTATAAAGGGTCAAGATAATGTCATATTGAACCTGACTGGCTTTTGATTTACAGAGTTGAGAAAGGTTTGCTTGTATTGGGTTTGACTCGAACAGGAACACATAGTGATTTGTTTTAATCAAAACCGATGCAGAATTTTCTAACTGCATCGGTTGTTTTTGCCTTCCACTTAATATGAACTATCACTAAAAAGGCTTGCATCTAAACCATCTGTCCCGCATATGCGGTTACAAGGCAACCGCAACTAAGTTTTGCCTTGCGTCAGAGTGGCAAACTCAACTTCATTACATATGCAATTTCGTTTTGATGCATAGTTGAAGAGAAAATATAATAATTGTTAATAGAATCTAAAATTTTATACTTATTCAGAGAAGGTGATTTTTTGAATTTACTTCATATGAAATATGCCATTGAGGTGGCAAAGGTAGGGTCACTTGGCAAAGCGTCCGAGAATTTGCTTATTGCGGTGCCCAACATAAGTCGCTCCATAAAGGAACTGGAAGCTGACCTTGGGATAACTATATTCGAGAGAACAAGCAAGGGTATGAACCTTACCCCAGAGGGAGAGGAATTTATTAACTTTGCAAAGGGTATTCTCAGCCAGATTGAACAGGTGGAAAAGTTTTATAAGGAAGGGGCTCCGGATAAAAAGAAATTTTCTATTTCTGTACCACGTGCTTGTTATATTTCAGAGGCGTTTTCGGAGTTTTCAAAGACTCTCGATAATCAACCGGCGGAGATTTTCTATAAGGAGACAAACTCCCAGAGGACAATTCATAATATGGAAAACCATGACTACAAGCTTGGCATAATCAGGTATGCAGAGAACTATGACAATTACTTCAAGGCTATGCTTGATGAAAAGGGAATATGTTATGAGCTTATAACCGAGTTTTCCTATTCCCTTATAATGAGTAAAGAGAACCATCTTGCAAAGAAGGAGTCCATAACCTTTGACGACCTTCGGGGTTATATTGAAATTGCACATGCTGACCCCTATGTTCCTTCAATGCCCATCTCCAAGGTGGTAAAGGAGGAACTTCCTGACAACATTGAACGAAGAATATTTATTTTTGAAAGGGCAAGCCAGTTTGATTTGCTTGAGAAAAATCCTGAGACATTTATGTGGGTTTCCCCTGTGCCACAAAGCCTTCTTGATAAATACGGTCTTATTCAGAAAAAGTGCGAACAGAATAAGAAGATATATAAGGATGTTCTTATTTACCGAAAGGGTTACAAGCTGACAGAACTGGATAAACGCTTTATTAAAGAAGTGTCAAAAGCAAAGAGGATTATATACAAATAAAACATAAAGAAGTGTATTATCAAAATTGATAATACCCGTTATATATTTTAAGAATTCACAAACAAAAAGAAGAATGTTAAAATATTAACAAAGATAAAAAATGTATGTAATAAATGGAGGAAAGGTAAATGGCTAAAAAGACTTATGATATTATCGACAGTGTTTAAAAGCTTGAAGATGCCTTTAAAAGAATAAGAAAGGCACAGACAGTTTTTGCAAGCTTTACACAGGAACAGGTTGACAAGATTTTTCTCGCTGCAGCGTCTGCTGCAAACAAGGCAAGAATTCCCCTTGCCAAGATGGCTGTAAGCGAAACCGGAATGGGTGTTGTTGAAGATAAGGTTATCAAAAACAACTATGCATCAGAATATATTTATAACGCATATAAGAACACAAAAACTTGTGGCGTTATTGAAGAAGATAAGGCATCGGGTATGATGAAGATTGCGGAACCAATCGGCGTTGTTGCGGCGGTTATTCCGACAACAAATCCAACATCTACTGCGATATTCAAGTGCCTTCTTGCTCTCAAAACCCGAAATGCAATCATCATTTCGCCACATCCAAGAGCAAAGGACTGCACAATTGCGGCAGCAAAGCTTGTGCTTGAAGCAGCAGTTGAGGCGGGTGCTCCTGAGGGTATTATTGACTGGATTGATGTTCCAAGCCTTGAACTCACAAACACAGTTATGAAGGAAGCAGACATAATTCTGGCGACAGGTGGTCCTGGAATGGTTAAGGCTGCATATTCAAGCGGAAAACCTGCTCTTGGCGTTGGTGCGGGGAACACACCTGCAATTATTGATGAAAGTGCAGACATTCTTCTTGCGGTAAACTCAATCATCCATTCAAAGACCTTTGATAATGGTATGATCTGTGCTTCCGAGCAGTCTGTTATTGTTTCCGAAAGCATTTACGACGAAGTGAAAAGGGAATTCGCTGCACGAGGATGTTATTTCCTTGACAAGGAAGAAACCGAAAAGGTTAGAAAGACAATAATTATAAACGGTGCTCTCAATGCCAAGATTGTTGGTCAGCCTGCGGTAAAAATTGCGGCTCTTGCAGGGGTTGAAGTTCCTGAGGGAACAAAGATTCTTATCGGTGAGGTTAAATCCGTTGAAATTTCAGAAGAATTTGCTCACGAAAAGCTTTCTCCCGTTCTGGCAATGTACAAGGTTAAGAACTTTGAAGAAGCTCTTGACAAGGCTGAAAGACTTGTTGAAGACGGTGGCTTTGGTCACACATCATCAGTATACCTTGATGCTGTAAGCGAGAGAGAAAAGCTTGATGACTTTGCTGCAAGAATGAAGACTTGCCGAATTCTTGTTAATACACCGTCATCTCATGGCGGTATTGGTGACCTTTACAACTTCAAGCTTGCACCGTCACTTACACTCGGTTGCGGTTCTTGGGGTGGTAATTCGGTATCTGATAACGTTGGTGTTAAGCACCTCTTAAATATTAAAACTGTAGCAGAAAGAAGGGAAAATATGCTTTGGTTCCGTGCACCTGAAAAGGTTTATATAAAGAAAGGTTGCCTCAATGTAGCTCTTGATGAATTGAAGAGCGTTATGGGCAAAAAGAGAGCCTTTATCGTTACAGATACCTTCCTTTATGAAAATGGTTACACAAAGCCAATCTGTGACAAACTTGACGAAATGGGTATTGTTCACACAACCTTCTTTGATGTTCAGCCTGACCCAACACTCTTAAATGCTAAAAACGGTGCGGCGCAGATGGAGGCTTTCAAGCCTGATACAATTATCGCACTCGGTGGCGGAAGTGCTATGGATGCAGCTAAGATTATGTGGGTGCTTTATGAACATCCTGAGGCTGATTTTATGGATATGGCTATGAGGTTTATCGATATAAGAAAAAGAGTTTATACCTTTCCCAAGATGGGAGAAAAGGCATATTTCATCG
>JAZNMD010000127.1:0-8011 GCA_045579385.1 Clostridia bacterium | reverse complement strand
TCCGACTTCAATCTTTTTTGAGGTAACACCGTTATCTGAAAGAATTTTTGCGGCTATGCCGCCGCCTTCCCGGATTAAGCCGAGCAGAATATGTTCAGTTCCTATATAATTATGCCCCATTTCCATAGCACTGCTGCCTGCAAGATTTATTGCAGCTTTTGCACGTTGGGTAAGTTTTTGTTCTTCATACATTGTTTTCAAGTCCTTTCTGTAAATTATTTTTCGCCTGAAAGAATACTTCTTATGACCTCGCTTCTTTTTAGGTCTCTTTCTAAAGGCGTTGTGAGATTGTAAGTCTTTGTAAGAGTTGCCGGCTGTGATTCATAAAAGGCATCCAAAAGCTGCCTTGGGGATATATCTTTAATTATACCCAAGTTTATGCCCCATCTTACAAGAGAGATAAGGTTAATTGCTTCACTTGATGTCATAATTCGTGCATTTTGCAAGGTTCCTTTGGCTCTCATTATCTTGTCTTCCAGTTCGAATTTGCTTAATTTATAAAGCTCATCTGAGGCACTTTTCTCTTTGATAATAAGCTCGTTTATAATTTGCTTCAGTTTTTCGCATGTCTCGTCTTCGCTGACGCCAAGTGTTACCTGATTTGAAATCTGATATATTTCGCCAAGGGCTTCACTTCCTTCTCCGTATATACCTCTTACACAAAGTCCAAGCTTGGAGAGGTTTCGGATAATACTGTTAATTGCGCCGCTGTGTGTAAGCGCAGGAAGATGCACCATTACCGAAGCTCTGAGGCCTGTACCAGTGTTGGTCGGGCAGGCAGTAAGATAACCAAATTGACTGTCATAAGCAAAATCTATCTTTTCTTCCAAGCGGTCATCCACTTTGTTTGCAATCTCAAGTGCTTTGTCAAGGTCGAATCCGGAAACAAAAGATTGTATGCGGATATGGTCCTCTTCGCCAAGCATAATGCACAGCGAGCAGTCATCGTTTACAAAGATGCTTCCGTGAGATGAGGATGAGGCGACCTCGGGACTGATGAGATGAGCTTCGCAAAGAGCGGTTTTTTCAATCTGTGACATCACACCAAGGTCGATAAATTTAAGGTCAAGTGCCGCTTTTGTTTGCGTCTCGATAAATTGCTTATCTTCAGCAGACATCTTTTCGCCAAAGGATATTCCCTGAAAGTTACGTGCAAGGCGGATGCGACTTGAAAGGACGATATCGCCTGAAGGACCTGTATTTTTGTACCACATAAGCTAATTCGCCTCCTTTTCAATTTCTCGTATCTGATCCCGAAGCTCAGCAGCTTTTTCAAAATTCTGATCAAGAACTGCACGGTTTAAAGCTTCTTTAAGCTTTTCAACAGTATTTGATTTTTCAAGCGTTATGCCTATGCGTTTTGGAATTTTGCCCGTGTGTGTTGCCGAACCGTGAATTTCCTTAAGAGGACGGAGGAGGTATTGGCGGAAGGTATTGTAACATTCCCCGCATCCAATACGACCTCTTCTTTGTATATCTTCAAGGGTTGATTTACATATTTTGCAGGTTTTGGGAGCGAGAACGCTTTTCTGATAAGCTCCCGAAGCCCCAAGAACACTTTGAAAAAAACTGCCGAAATCTGTTTCAAACGGAGAAGAAAAAGAAGGAGATTTATCAAAGTCTGCACAATTTTTGCACAGATAAGCTTCCTTTTTGACACCGTTGATTACTTCTGTAAGATGAACTGTTGCTTCATAGGTATTGCATTTTTGACATTTCATAATGATTACTGACCTCCCTTCGGCTTACACCAGATTAACAAGAATATTTTTAAGAATCTTTGCTCTTATAATCCCTTTTTGCGAGGGAATTACAGGAAGTGAATTGTCACTTATTGCCGACATAATGATTTTTGTTTCACGCTCATTTATTATGCCAAGATTGTAAATATCGCTCAAAATAGCAGTAGCGTCGGGAAGTGAGATAGTATCCCCTATTGATTTTACAGCGTGAATAATATAACTTTCATCTTTGGGGGCGGTGCGGGTTATTTTAATATAGCCGCCACCTCCACGTCTGCTTTCTACACTATAACCTCTTTCAGGTGAAAATCTTGTAGAAATAACGTAGTTGATTTGAGAAGGAACACAGTTGAAATATCCTGCAAGTTCATTTCGTTGAAGTTCAATCTCACGACTGTCTTCAAACATATCTTTTATAAATTCTTCTATAATATTACTGAGTTTCATTTAATAAACACCTCAATTTTTGACTTTGACTTTCTTTGACCTTTAACTTAATTATAACACCTATTTTTAATTTGTCAATAGGGAATTTATTAATAAATTGTTAAGGTGTTTTTCTGAACAGCAGAGTGAAGGAAGGGATACGTTTTTATTGACTTTGACGAGTGTTTGTGATAAACTGTAAAAGGTTTATTAGGCTTTATTTCAGGAGATAAGATATGGAAGATTTAACATTACAAAATTCGTACAGGGCTGGTTTTGGCAAAGGGCTGCCTATTGCACTTGGATATCTTTCGGTAGCATTTGGATTTGGAATAACCTCGGTTTCTATGGGGATTGCTCCACTTGAAGCGATACTTATTTCTGCAACAAATCTTACATCAGCGGGTCAGCTTGCAGGGATTTCGATAATTGCTGCAGGCGGAACAATTTTGGAAATGATACTTACTCAGCTTGTGATAAACATAAGGTATTGCCTTATGGCATTGGCACTTACTCAAAAGCTTGATTCGGATTATGGCGTTTTGCACAGACTTACAACCTCCTTTGGAATAACAGACGAGGTTTTTGGTGTGGCAGCTTCACAGAAGGATATTATAGGAAAGAGATTTATGTATGGACTTATTACCCTGCCCCCGATTGGATGGGTTTTGGGTACAGCGCTTGGTGTTTATGCAGACAGTGTTTTGCCTGAGTCGGTTTGTCTGGCGCTGGGGATTGCAATTTACAGTATGTTTGTGGCAATCGTTATTCCGCCTGCCCGGGATGACAAAGGCGTTTTGTGGACAGTGATTCTTTCATCGGCACTCAGTTGTATGTTTTTTTATGTTCCGATTTTTTCGGGATTGTCACAAGGCTTTGCCATTATAATTTGTGCATTTATTGTGGCAGGAATTATGGCTTATATCGCACCAAGAGAAGAATAGGAAGGATACAATATGGATAGAAGTTTTTGGGCGTATCTTGCAGCAATGGCACTTGTTACATACGCTATAAGAATGGTCCCGTTTACTTTGGTAAGGGGGAAAATTAAATCAGTATATATTCAAAGTTTTTTGTTTTATGTGCCCTATGCGGTGCTCAGCGCAATGACTCTCCCTTACATACTTTATTCTACGGGGAATATTGTTACCGCAATTGCGGGAACAGCGGTCGCATTTTTTATGGCATTTAAAAGATGCTCTCTGCTTTCTGTTGCTGCAACATCAGCATTTGTTGCATATTTAGCGGGGCTTTTGTGGTAATGCGTTTAGGAATGTGGGGTTTTTTAATGAAAAAAAATATTTATATACTTTTGCTTATGATTTCAGCAGTGATATTGTTTTCTGCCTGCGGAGAGCCACAGAAGGCGAAGAATGATTCGGGGAAAATCAATGTAATAAGTACCCTTGCACCTGCTTGCGACTGGGTCAGTGAAATTGCAGGCGAAAAGGCGGAGCTTTTTAATATTAAGTTATTGTCAAACGGTGGAGATTTGCACGGATTTCAACCGTCTGCAAGGGATATTGCTGAAATCAGGGAAAGTGATATCCTGATAACTTTGGGTGGCATTTCTGATATCTGGAGTGAAAAGCTTGATGGTTTGGACCGGGTAAAAGAATTAAAACTTATGGATATCTTGGATGAAGAAAAGCTGATTATACCTGATGAAGAGGATGAAAACCATCACAACCATATGCACAGCAAAACGGAGTATGACGAGCATATATGGCTTTCAGTAAAGCTTGCAAAGATGCAGGTAGATGGAATTTGCGAGGCGTTGTGCGATATTGACCCTCAAAATGGGATTATATACAGACGTAACGCAGCTGACTATTGTGAGAAGTTAGATTTACTCGATAAAAGATATCAGGAGGCTGCTCAAGGCTCAAAAGATAAAATCGTAATATTTGCAGATAGATTTCCATTTTCTTATCTAATGAAAGATTATGGGGTTATCAGCCATTCGGCTTTTCAGGGTTGTTCTACCGACAGCGATGCAAGCTTTGAGACGGTTGTAAGACTTGCTGAACAAGTTACTGCCTGCGATAAAAAGACCATACTGATTCTGGAAAATTCAAATCATACGGTAGCTGATTCAATTATCGCTGCGGTGCCTGAATGCGACTTTGAATTAGAGGTTATGGATTCGTGTCAGACGGTTACTTCAGAAAATGTAAAGGAATTTGATTATCTTCAGGTAATGGAAAAAAATCTTGAAGCTTTGACCAAGGCACTTAATTGATATACTGTTAAAACGGAGGGAATTATGTCACAGATTAAATGTACTGATATATCATTGGGATATAATGGTTACCCAATAGTCGAAAATTTGAGTTTTTCAGTCGATGAAGGGGATTATCTTTGCATTGTGGGCGAAAACGGAGCGGGGAAAAGTACCCTTGTAAAAACACTTCTGGGAACTCAAAAGCCACTCAGCGGCGAGATTAAATCGTTGGTTTCTGCAAACGAAATAGGTTATCTCCCGCAGCAGGCAGAGCTTCAGCGTGATTTCCCTGCTACTGTCGGAGAGATTGTGTCTTCGGGGGCACTAGGCAGACTTGGGGGGCGTTTTTGGCTTTCGTCTGACGAAAGAGCAATGGCAAAGGAAAATATAAAAAAGCTTGGGATAGAGGACCTTACAAAAGCGAGCTACAAAAATCTTTCAGGCGGGCAACAACAAAGAGTCTTGCTTGCACGTGCTCTCTGTGCGGCAAAAACGCTTTTGCTTCTTGATGAGCCGGCGGCAGGGCTTGATCCAGTTGCTACAAATGAAATGTATCATTTGATTATGGATTTAAATCGGTCAGAAAATATAACGGTTATTATGGTTTCGCATGATATAAATGCGGCGGTGCGTCACGCAAAGCATATTTTGCAGCTTGGCAACGGAGAAGTCTTTTTCGGTACTGCTGATGAATATAAAAACAGTGAAATGGGCAAAAACTTTTTAAATTCTGGCAAATGCAGGAGGTGTGAGGAATGATTGAAAACATAACGTATTACTTCAGTTTTCCGTTTGTAAGATACGCCTTTTTTGTGGGAATTATGATTTCGGTTTGTTCGGCTCTTTTTGGTGTGGTTCTGGTTCTTAAGCGGTTTTCGTTTTTGGGAGATGGACTTTCCCACACATCATTTGGTGCGCTGGCTGTGGCAACGGTGCTGAATGTTACAAATGAACTTTTGATTGTATTCCCTGTAACAGCTGTAATTGCGGTTATTTTGCTTAAAAAAGGGAAGAATGTTAAAGTCAAAGGCGATGCTGCACTTGCAATGGTGTCTGCTGGTGCGTTGGCGGTAGGGTATATGCTTCTTAACCTGTTCCCCGGCGGTAAAAATATTTCGGGGGATATTTGCGGAACTCTTTTTGGGGCAACATCAATCCTTACTCTCGGGAAATCAGATGTTACACTTTGTGCTGTGCTTTCGGCTTTGGTGCTTTTGTTTTTTGTTGTTTTTTATCACAAGATTTTTGTTGTTACGTTTGATGAGAGCTTTGCTGAAAGCCGGGGTATAAGCACAAATTGTTACAACACTATTATTGCGGTGGTAACCTCTGTGATAATTGTTGTAGCTATGAAGCTGGTTGGTTCGCTTCTGATTTCGGCTCTTATTGTTTTTCCTGCTCTTTCGGCTATGAGGGTTTTCGATAGCTTCAAAGGGACGATTATATGTTCGGTAATACTTGCTTTAGTGTCTTCGGCGCTTGGCATTATTTTGTCGGTGCTTGCATCGACTCCGGTGGGACCAAGTATAGTTATAATGAATATTTTGTTTTTTATTATTTTTTCTGCTGTGGGAAAGAAAGCCGGAAATTAGTATCAAAAATTGCTTGCAGGGTAAGCTAAATTAAAGAGGTGAGTGCTTTGGAAATGGTAAAAACATATGAGATTTCAAAGGGTATCAATTTAAGACTTTTTAAGACTGATAAATTCAAAACAAATTGTATAAGCTTTTATTTGCATATGCCGCTTAAAAGAGAGACTGTAACAAAGGCGGCACTTTTGCCTAGAATACTAAAAAGAGGCACAGAAAAATATCCAAGCCTCAGCGAACTTTCAAAACGCACAGAGGAGCTTTACGGTGCGTCTGTTGCTCTTGGCGTAGTAAAAAAAGGTGACGCTGAAGCAATTAAAGTAAATTTGCGGTTTGTAAGTGACAGCTTTTTGAATGAAAAAATAACACACGATGTTGTTGAACTTTTAAGACAGCTGGTACTCTTTCCAAAACTTGAAAAAGGTGCATTTGACAAAGAATGGTTAAAGCAGGAAAAGGAAAACCTCAAAAACTTTATTGAAGGTCTTATCAATGACAAAAAAGAGTATGCTCAGGTAAAATGCGAAGAGGCTATGTTTGAAAATGATCCTTATGGCATATGTGAATACGGATATGTTGAAGACATTGAAAAGATTGACGAAAAGAACTTATATCTGTTTTACGAAGAAGTGCTTAAAAACTCTGTTATTGATATATGGGCAGGGGGCAGCTTTGATGAGGAAGAGATTGTTTCCGAAATTAAGCTTGCGTTTAAAGACCTTAACGAAAGGGTGGGTTCATACACCAAGACTCAGCTTGCTCGGGTGGAAGAAAATATTAATATAAAGCGTGTAACCGAGCCGATGCCAACGACCCAAAGCAAACTGGTAATGGGTTTTAATTGCGGTATATCGCCGGTATCAAAGGAATATTATGCAGCCATGATGTTTTCCTGCATTTTTGGTGCAAGTCCATTTTCAAAGCTTTTCAATAATGTTCGTGAGCGGCTTAGCCTTGCTTATTATGTATACTCCGCGTTTGACAGACAAAAAAGCTATATGAAAATCAGTGCCGGTATTGAAGCGGATAAGTTTGATGCGGCGTATGATGAGATTATGCTGCAACTGGAAAAAATGCGTCAGGGAGATTTTACTGATGCTGAGATAAGCTCGGCGAAGAAGTATATAGCAACAAGTCTGGGGTCGGCAAAAGACAGTATGGCAGCTATTGAAAATTTCTACATGGGACAGATAATTCTTGAAAATGACGAGACTATTGACACTTTAATTGAGAACATTCAGGCAATTAGCCGTGAGGAAATAATAATGGCGGCTAAATGCGTTCAGGAAGATACAATTTATTTTCTTAAGGGGGTTGGCTGTGATGAAGTTTGAGGAAATAAAAAGCGAATTGCTTAAAGAACGCATATTAAAAGGGATTCACAGCAGCGGATTGCGTGTGTATGTTATCCCTAAAAAGGGATTTTGCAAGTATTATGCAATTTATGGAACAGAATATGGTTCGATTGATACGTCTCTTAAACTTCCGGGCAGCAATGAGACGATTTCTCTTCCGGATGGCGTGGCTCACTTTTTGGAGCACAAGCTTTTTGAGGAGTCTGACGGGGGCAACGCATTTGACCGATTTGCTTTGACGGGCGCCAACAGCAATGCATTTACAAGCTTTGATATGACAGCCTATCTGTTTTCGTGTACAGACAGTTTCTATGAGAATCTTGATATATTGATGGATTTTGTGAATCATCCGTATTTTACTGAAGAAAACGTAGCAAAGGAGCAGGGAATCATCGGTCAGGAAATAATGATGTATGACGATGACCCGGGCTGGAGACTGTTTTTCAATATGCTTCAGGGTATGTTTTTGGTAAACCCCGTAAAAACCGATATTGCCGGCACTGTGGAAAGTATAAGTCATATAACACCTGAGGTGCTTTATAAGTGTTGTGAAGCATTTTACAATCCGTCAAATATGTTTCTTGTTGTGGTTGGCGACATTGATGAGCAAAAGGTTACGGAAATTGTCGATAAATATGTTTCCCAAGACCGTGACAGAGGAAGAATAGAAAGAGA
>JAZNMD010000126.1:0-7666 GCA_045579385.1 Clostridia bacterium | reverse complement strand
CCGCTTGCAATTGCAACAAGTATTGATGCTTTAGCAGTGGGGATTACATTTGCATTCCTTAGGGTTAATATATTAAGTGCGGTCAGTCTTATTGGAATTACAACTTTTATTTTGTCGATAGCAGGTGTTTGTCTGGGACATAAATTCGGCTGCAGATATAAAGCAAAGGCAGAGTTTACAGGCGGAGTGATTCTTATCTTAATGGGAATTAAAATTTTATTAGAACATTTAGGAATTATTTTTTGAGGCACATACATAAAAAAATAAGGCATAATCTTTAAGGATTATGCCTTATTTAATTTTAAACTCTATTTTGAAAATTTTGTTATAGCGTATACAACAAGTGAAATGACTGCCATTACGATAAATATACCAAGCATACCCATTCCCATAAGTTTAAAAGTTATTAAAAGATTTTCTGACATAATGTTATCCTCCCGATTATTTAATAAGCTGCGGAATAAGATTTAAAATCATACCGCCTGCCAGAACGGATGCAATCTGTCCTGATACATTTGCACCTACAGCGTGCATTAAAAGATGGTTCTGTGGGTCTGCTTCAAGACCGAGCTTTTGAATAACACGGGCGGACATCGGAAATGCAGAAATTCCTGCAGCACCAACCATAGGATTGATTTTGTTCTTTGTGAAAAGATTCAAGAACTTGGCAAAGAACACACCTGCAATTGAGTCAAACACAAAGGCAACAAGACCGAGTGCCATTATAATAATAGTATCAATTTTTACAAAGTTTTCGGCAACCATACTGAATGAAATGGTAATTCCCAAAAGCAGAGTAATAAGATTTGCAAGCACATTCTGTGCAGATTCGGAAAGTGAATTTAAAACTCCACATTCACGAAGGAGGTTACCAAACATCAAAAATCCTACAAGTGAAACCGAAGTGGGAGCAATAAACCCTGCTATTATGGTAACAATAATAGGGAATGCAATTCTGAGCCCCTTTGAAACTTTGCCCGGGTTATACGGCATACGGATCTGACGTTCTTTTTTGGTGGTAACCGATTTGATAGCCAAAGGCTGTATAATCGGAACAAGAGCCATATAGGAATAAGCTGCAACTGCAATAGGACCTATATAGTTTGATTTAAGCACCTGAGAAACAAGGATTGATGTGGGGCCATCAGCTGCTCCGATGATTCCTATAGCAGCACCGTCTATCACACTAAAGCCCAATAAAACAGCAATTGTAATGGTAAAGAAAATACCAAACTGTGCAGCTGCACCGAAAAGGAACATTTTTGGGTTTGAAAGAAGCGGGCCAAAGTCAATCATTGCACCAATGCCGATGAAGAGCAAAAGGGGCATTGCTTCTGATGCTTCAATCCCGGTTACGTAAAGCCACTCCACGATACCCTGTACTTCGCCGATACCTTCTATTGTCTGATTCAAAGCACCTGAAAAGGGAAGGTTAACCAATATGGCACCAAATCCCATGGGCAGAAGCAGTGAAGGCTCATAATTCTTTTTTATAGCAAGATAAATAAGAAGTATACCTACAAGATACATTACTATTTGCTGCCACGTTACTGCAGCAAAACCGTCTAACAGAAAACTCATGCTAACACCTCTTTAGAAATAATTTATGTAAACTTTTATAATTTTCAGTATTACAGAGAAAATTTTAACAGCCAAAAGTAAAGTTGTCAAGCAAAAAAGTAAAAATTAGAAAAAAACATCTTCACATTACCAGAAGAATGTGATAAAATATAAAAAACTAAAGAAGATAGGAACTGATATTTTATGAGAAAAACCAAAATTGTGTGCACTGTAGGGCCTGCATCAAACAATGAAGAAACTTTAAGCCGTATGTGCCTTGCGGGGATGAATGTCGCCAGACTGAACTTTTCCCACGGTACGCATGAAGAGCATAAAAGGAATATAGATTTAATCAAAAAAGTGAGGGAAAATCTTAACCTCCCCATTGCTATTTTGCTTGATACCAAAGGCCCGGAGTATCGTATAGGAAGATTTGAGAATAAAAAGATTTTTTTGAATGAAGGAGACAGTTTTACATTTACAACAGACGAAGTCCTTGGAACAAAGGAGCGTGTTTCTGTAAGCTACAAAAGTCTTGCAAATGATTTAAACAAAGGTGACCGCATACTTCTTAATAACGGACTTATGATTTTTGAAGTTGAGGAAATTGACGGAGCAGATATAAGATGCAAAGTACTTGTCGGTGGCGAGCTTTCGGACAGAAAAAGTATGAGTTTTCCGAACAAGGTTTTAAAGCAGGTTTATTTGTCAGAACAGGACAAAGCTGACATTTTGTTTGGTATTGAAAACGATGTTGACTTTATTGCGTGTTCGTTTGTTTCGTGCAAGCAAGACCTTTTGGACGTTAAAGATTTCCTTAAAAAGAATAATGTTACCAATATTGATTTGATTGCAAAAATTGAAAATCAGGCAGGAATTGACAATATTGAAGAAATTTGCAGTGAGTGTTCTGGTATCATGATAGGCAGAGGCGATATGGGTGTTGAAATAGCTTACGAGAAATTACCAGCTATACAGAAACACCTGATTACAAAATGTCGTTTGCTTGGCAAGCGTGTTATTACTGCAACCGAAATGCTTGAGTCAATGATTTTCAATTCAAGACCAACCAGAGCTGAAATTTCAGACGTGGCAAATGCGGTTTATGATGGGTCAAGTGCTGTTATGTTATCCGGCGAAACTGCTGCCGGTAAATACCCGGTTGAAGCTGTTGAAGCTATGGCGAGAATAACGCACGAAACTGAAAAAAATATTCACTATGAAAAGCGTTTCGGAATGTATAACTTCAAAATTAAAAACACATTGGATGCTATATCACATGCTACCTGCGGTATGGCGATAGATTTAAGTGCGAGTGCAATTGTTGTTTGTTCACATTCGGGAATTACTGCACGAATGGTATCTCGTTTCAGACCACCCGTTGATATTATGGGCCTTACAACAAACGAAAAAGTCTGGCGCAGATTGGCACTATCTTGGGGTGTTCAGCCTGTTATGGTTGAAGAATACCCCTCAACAGAAGTTTTGTTCTATGTGGCAAAAAAGACAGCTGCTTCGATGTTTGACCTAAAGACAGATGACAGCATAATTATAACAGGCGGCGAAACAAACGGAGAATCAGGAAACACCAACCTGATAAAAATAGAAAAAATTTGATTTCCCGACACAAATCTCTTTGTTTTTTGTTGACAATATTTACCTGAAAGAGTATAATATATAGATAAAAATTTGCATTTTAATGAGGCTTGAGGGAATGATATGATATTCAATAATATTTTAGAAGCAATTGGCAATACTCCCATTATAAGGCTATCGCATCTGTCCGAGCCCGACAGTGCAGAAATCCTTGTTAAGTTTGAGGGAATGAATGTGGGAGGTTCAATAAAAACTCGAACAGCTTACAATATGATTTGCAATGCAGAGCGTCGCGGAGTGATAAACAAAGATACTGTGATAGTTGAACCTACAAGCGGAAACCAGGGGATAGGACTTGCTTTGGTTGGTGCAGTAAAAGGATACAAAACAAAAATAATAATGCCGGATTCGGTAAGTGAAGAACGACGCCTTTTGGTTGAACATTATGGAGCGGAGGTTGTTCTGGTACACGATGCAGGCAATATTGGCGAATGTATTAACGAGTGTCTTGAAACTGCTCTTCGTATGCAACGTGAAGATAAAAATGTTTTTGTTCCGCAACAATTTGAAAATCCGGCAAATCCGGAAGTTCAGCGATGTGTTACGGGAAATGAAATTTTAAAGCAGGTAAATGGTCCTATACACGGATTTTGTTCCGGAATAGGTACTGGTGGTACAATCACAGGTATAGGCGAAACGCTGAAAGAAGCAAACCCCGATATCAAAATATGGGCGGTTGAACCTGAACATGCGGCAATTTTGTCAGGTGGGTCAATCGGTACACATATTCAAATGGGAATAGGCGATGGCCTTATCCCGGGGATTCTGAATCAGAATATATATGACGAAATTTGTGTAATAAAAGATGAAGAAGCCTTAATTACAGCAAAGGAGCTTGCTTCAAAAGAAGGAATAATGTGTGGAATATCAAGCGGTACAAATGTTGCCGCGGCAATTAAACTTGCCAAGGTATTAGGCAAAGGGAAAACAGTTGTAACTGTGCTTCCTGATACCGCAGAACGATATTTTTCAACCCCGTTATTTGATTAAATTAAAACTCAGGAGGAAAAAACTATGAACTCAAATGTAAGACCGGACAGTATGGAAAGAATAACTACCAGGGAACTGGCTGACAAATTTATTGCAGAGCAGATAGCTGATGTTCGTGCACAGGTAGGGGACAAAAAAGTTCTTCTGGCGCTTTCAGGCGGTGTTGACAGCTCTGTTGTTGCAGCACTTCTTATCAAGGCGATAGGCAAACAACTTGTCTGTGTGCATGTAAATCATGGCCTTATGCGTAAGGGCGAAAGTGAACAGGTTATTGAAGTTTTTAAAAACGGACTTGATGCAAACCTTATATATATTGATGCAACAGACAGATTTTTGGATAAGCTTGCAGGAGTCAGTGAGCCGGAGAAAAAGAGAAAGATTATCGGTGGCGAGTTCATAGAGGTGTTTAATGAAGAAGCCAAAAAGTTGACAGATGTTGATTTTCTTGCTCAGGGTACGATTTATCCTGATATTCTGGAAAGTGACGGAGTAAAAGCTCATCACAATGTTGGCGGACTTCCTGAAGATATGAAGCTTGAGCTTGTTGAACCTGTAAAGCTTCTTTTCAAGGATGAGGTAAGAGAAGTCGGCAGAGCGTTGGGCTTGCCATCTTCAATGGTCGACAGACAGCCATTCCCGGGACCCGGACTTGGCGTAAGATGTCTGGGTGCAATAACACGTGACAGACTTCACGCACTTCGTGAGGCGGATGCAATACTCCGTGAGGAGTTTGACATCTGTGGTCTTGCTGGCAAGGTTTGGCAGTATTTTATTGCTGTTCCTGATTTTACCAGCGTTGGCGTGAGAAATGACAAAAGATATGAGGGTTGGCCAGCTATCATTCGTGCGGTAAATACTACCGATGCGATGACAGCAACCATTGAAGAAATCCCATATGATGTGCTTCACAAGATAACAAATCGTATAACTGCTGAGGTAGAAGGTATAAACCGTGTCCTTTTGGACCTTACACCTAAGCCTGTAGGTACGATCGAGTGGGAATAATACCAGAAATCGATTAAACCCTTGGAATAAGGTCGTTTTTGCAACTGTCAATGGTGTTTTGACTGCAAAATGACTGCAAATAGGAATAATTTTGTTATTTGACTGCTCTGCCAGAAACGGCAGAGCAGTTTTTATATATAATTTTAAAACTTCGATTAAATCGTTTTGCGTAAGGGATTGAAAAGCCTGTGATTTTTGCAAATGTTAAAAATATTCGTTGATTTTTTTGTAAACTTATGTTAAAATTACAAGGTAAAATTTAATACATTCACACAGAGTGTTGGTTATGCTGTAAAGACTTTTGGGTAAGGCGTAATCAGTGAAAAGGGAATGGGGTGCGAATCCCCTGCGTAATTCTGTCGGTGTGTGCATCGAAGTTTTTATATCCGTTATCGAAAGATAGTCAGTGGGAAACTGCGAAGGCAGGATATAAAAATGCGGACGAATTCGTCTATATGGTGCGAGTCACAAGACCTGCTTTGATGTTATTCCGTAAGTGCACTGAAAGCATAGGGGTAGCGTTTTTGTTTGCACTTATTTTTGAGGTAAGGCTCTGTTGTTTTTATGCAAACAAATTGTGATTAATCACAGAAAAACTCAGCTGTGGTAATTTTTCAAAAAGAAAAATTGCCGCAGTTTTTTGTTTTCTGCGGTGCGGAGGTGAGACAATAAAAAAAACAAAGCAGAAAATAAAAACGGAGGATTAAAATGAAAAAAACAATATCTTTGATTTTAAGTATAGTAATAATCATAAGCTCTTTTGGGTTAATGGTTTTTGCAACAGAGAGTGAATTTGAGGCAATTACAGTATTTGTAACAATAAGCAAATACGGAGAAATAGTAGATGACAAGGATGGTTATCCGATAGCAATGACTTCGGTTGAACTTTCGGGTAAAGATGTATATGTACTGGATGATGCTTTCAGAGTTGTGCATACTGATTTGTGTGAAGAGGGGATATCGGGTTATGATACAGCAACAGGAAACTTCGGACTTTATGTTTCAAAGTTCTGGGGAGATACAAGTGAAAACTTTACATATCAGGTAAATTTCGGCACTGAAGATGTGTGGGGACCCACTCATGAAATTGAGAATGGTGACTGTATTGAGTTTTGTATAAACAAAAGCAGTGGTTTAGATATGGAGGGATATACTCGGTTTGACAAACAAAACATTGTTGTTCAGCCGGGAGAGGTTGTAGACTTGTTATTATCGCAAAGCGTATACACAGCAGAGGGACCAACATTCCCTTCTTGTGAGGATGCGACAATAATCGTAAATGGAGTCGCTACTGAATTTATGACAGATATAGACGGCAAGGTATCGATTTCTTTTGAAGAATGTGGCAGATATATTATTTCAGCTTTGAAAACAAAACTTGTTAATGATGAAACGGTTACTGCTATTCAGGCTCCTGTTTGTGTGATTACAGTGAGTGATGAGGAAGTCCCACCCGCAGATAATCCAACAGACACCCCCGTCGATGAACCGGAAGAAGATAATTCTTCAAATATAATTGCAGAAGAACATCTACATAATATAGTGGAAAAATATTTTTCAGACAGCATCTTAAATGATGGGAATATGTATTGGTTTGCAGCTGATTTTGCTGATTATCTCAAAGTATATCCTGAAAGCCAATATGCTTTTTCTGATACACAAAAGCAGGCGTGCATAGACAAAATAATTGATTTTGCGGATTCTTCTTCATCGCAGGGGGATCTGGCAAAAGCCATTATTGCCCTGCGTGCTTTAGGGTATGATGCAAAAAATACTTACAGAAAAAACGGAACAGCTTTTGATATGGTACTAAAGCTTAAATCACTTATTACTGAAGAATCTGTGACCGTGCCTTATTATGAATATACACTTCCTTATGTGCTTATTGCACTTGAAGAGGGGGATGATTATGCTACACAGGAAGAAATAGATTTTCTTGTGAGGACAGCAGTTTCAATAAAAGCTTCATGGCAGGACACAACTTGGGGGATTGATGGGGCGGCACCTATGCTCCGTGCATTTGCTCCATACTCCAACACAAATGAAGAGATTAAAGACATTATTGATGAGACGACAGAATTAATAAGAGCATTTCAGGGAAGTGACGGCTCTATGGGCAATGCTGCATCTACAGGGCTTGCAATAGCAGGTCTTTCGGCTGTTGGAATAAACCCTGAAATGGTTTTGAATGACGGAAAAAGCTTGATTGACGGTCTTATGAGCCAAAGTAATGGGACTTCTGACGGATTTTTGCCTGAGGATAACTCCTTTGGGACAGAACAGGGACTAAGAGGTCTTGTTGCATGGAAATTATTAAACAGCGGTAAAATGATTTATGATTTTAAAGATTATCCTAAGAATGAAGCCAGAGCAACATTAGAGGTCGCTTATCCTCCGTCATGGGGTGGAGACGGAGGTTCATCAGGCGGAAAAACTTCAGGAAAAGATAAAGAGG
>JAZNMD010000125.1:0-5008 GCA_045579385.1 Clostridia bacterium | reverse complement strand
GCCACGTCCTCTTAAATGCGGCATTATTTTGAAAAAGCTGTTTACATCTGTGTTTCGCACCGCAACTACATACGGGATATTGTACTTCTTTGATAAATTCCTTGCACAATTTCCATCGGTAAAAAGCGTGTATGCGTGGATGCAGTCAAACTTTTCCGCCTTGCAGGTTTCATCCGCAGATTTGAAAATCTTTGATTGCTTGTAATCAAAAACCAGTCTGTCCCATTTTTTAAAGCACTTTGAAACAACGACATTCTCATCAGGTATAATGCTTGCATTATCCGTAGAATACACCGGAACAAAAACCCTGCTTTTTACACCCTTTTTTGACAACTCTCTTATTAAGTTCTGATGAAGTGCTGTCCCAATATAATTACAGTTAATATGTAAAATATTCATATCTGTGCCATCCTTGATAAAACTTACAGTCTCCAGTAGCTGAAACCTTTTTCTTCAAGTTCTTTAACCGAGAACAAGCCCTTTACATCAATTAATATCTTTTCGCTTTGGGGAACGTTTTTAAACATATCACTTATCACATCCAGCGAAAGTTCCTTAAACTCGGTATGAGCAACCGCAAAGATAATGCAGTCAGCATCCTTTGCCTCATCTATGGACTTAAGAGTTACCCCGTATTCATGCATAGCATCTCTTTCACTTGCCCATGGGTCAACAACAACAGGGGTAATCTCATATTCAGCAAGACGCTTGATGATATCATCAACCTTACTGTTTCTTGTATCAGGGCAATTCTCCTTGAATGTAAGTCCAAGGATAACCACCTTGCTTGATTTCGGAGCTTTGCCTGCCATAATCATCTTTTTAACAGCAGCATCAGCTACAAACTCACCCATCCCGTCGTTTACAATTCGGCCATTTAAGATAATCTGGCTGTGATAGCCAAGCTTTTCTGCCTGATATGTAAAGTAATATGGGTCAACACCAATGCAGTGTCCGCCAACAAGACCGGGACGGAACCCAAGTGCGTTCCATTTTGTGTTCATTCCGTCAACAACCTCGTTTGTATCAATGCCCATACGGTCAAACACCATTGCAAGCTCGTTCATAAAAGCAATGTTTATGTCACGCTGGCTGTTTTCCACAACCTTGACAGCTTCTGCTGTTTTTATATTGCTTACGGGGTATGTTCCAACTTCAATTACAATATCATACACGTTTTTAATCACTTCAAGTGCTTCTTCGTCGCAGCCTGAAACAATCTTGCGTATATTTTCAAGTCTGTGCACCTTGTCGCCGGGGTTTATTCTTTCAGGAGAATATCCTACTTTAAAATCTTCGCCACATTTGAGTCCCGACTCCTTTTCAAGGATAGGAATACAAATATCCTCAGTAACACCGGGATATACTGTAGATTCAAACACAACGTAGCTGCCCTTTGTAAGATTTCTTCCCACAATCTCAGACGCACCGATAACAGGTGTCAGGTCAGGAGTGTGGTCGGTGTTAACCGGGGTCGGAACAGCAACAATATGGAACTTTGCCTGCTTTAAATCAGCTTCATCTGATGTAAAGTAAACAGAGCTGTTTTTGATTGCTTCATCCCCCACCTCATTGGTCGGGTCAACACCCGATTTGTAAAGCTCAATCTTTGCCTTGTTTAAGTCAAAACCAACAACGTCAATGCCCTTGTCGGCAAACGCCACAGCAATCGGCATACCTACGTATCCAAGACCCACAAGAGAAAGCTTTTCTTCTTTGTTCATAAGTTTAGAATAAAAAGACATATTATTATCCTCCTAAAAATAAAATCAGATTTTTTTATTGTTATAATTTCCTTTTTGGAATTTTTTTGAAAAGAGCTTTGTAATACCTATCAAAGAACCGATGCCATATGAAATATGAAAAATCGGGAACAAGATAATTAAAGTAAAAAATTCTTTTATGCTGGACGCCTGTTTCACAGAAAACAACACATCCAATATAAGGTAAAGAGCCGCTTCCAAGCTTAATAACATCCAAAACACCGGATGCAGAAAGCTTAAAAAGCCAAGTCCAAGGACAGAAACAACAAACAAAAACGGAATAAAATGACGAAGACCCATAGATCCCGGGCATAATTTCATTGTGATTATATTCCACATACCGTTTGTCTTTGCCATTGCTGATATTCCCTTGACGGAATCCCGGCAGTAATAAGACAGATGTATGTCGTTTGCCAGATAAATTTTGCCACCGTTTTTTCTGATACGGAAATTCATCTCATTATCCTGGTTGCGAACTAAACGCTCGTCATAACCACCATATTTTGAAAAAACTTCCCGCTTGAACGCCCCAAAGGGAACTGTATCAACATAACCGCTCTCGCCATTTGTTCTGAACTGTGAATTTCCAACACCAAATTTCGACGAAAGAGCTTTTGCAATAGCATTGCCCATAAACCCATTTGCTTTTGTTTCGGCAACACCGCCAACATTTTCTGCATCAGTATTTTCCAGATAGAAAATACACTTGGAAATATAATCTGTTGCATAGTCAGCATGTGCATCAAGCCGAACAATGTACTTACCAAAAGAAGCTTCAATCCCAATATTCATAGCATACGGAACTACCTTTTTGGGATTGTTGAATATCCTGATAAGCTGGGGATATCTGTTTTGATACCTTTCCAGAATTTCAACGGTCTTGTCCTTTGAACAACCGTCAACAAAAATCCATTCCATTTTTTCTGTCGGATAGTCCTGAAGCAGCAACGAGTCAATGCACTTTTCAATATATTTTTCCTCGTTGTAAACAGGCATAACCACCGAAACTATAATTTCATCCGTCATGCTTCAATTCCCTCTTTTTCCCGGACTACTTCTTCGTAATCTCCCTGATAATCTTTTCCAAGCACAGCAAACACCGTCATAAACATAAGCTTAATATCTCCCCAGAAGCTAAACTTCTCAATCCCTTTAAGGTTATAGTACATCTTTCCGGGAAGTATCTTTTCAACATAAACCTTGTCCGTATCCTCCGCCCCGTCCAGCAGTTTCGCTTCATCCTTGTAACAGATACTCGCAAGACTTGTAACACCTGCGGGAAGAAGAAGCGTCGCCATCATCTCATCGGTGTATGCTTCCACAAATTTTGGACTTTCCGGTCGCACACCAACCAATGTAACTGTGCCTTTAATAACATCTATAAGCTGTGCAAACTCATCTAATCTGTAATCCCGGATTACCTTGCCCACACGGGTAATGCGGCTGTCATTATTTACCGTTACCTGCGAGCCTTTGTCTGCATTCTGAACCATCGTGCGGAATTTATGGATGTAAAACCGCTTGCCATACTGAGTAACCCGCTCCTGCCGATAAAACACCGGCCCGGGAGAGTCAATTTTTATAGCAATCGCCAGAACGAGATACACCGGAGAAAGAATAATCAGCCCAAGCACACCGGCAACTATGTCAAATGCTCTTTTGAAAAACAAGCCGACCTTTTTCTTTTTGAGGATATCATAATATTTTCTGACTTCCTCGGTCTGCATTTCCTCAGGAAGCTCTTCCCACTTGATAATCTTCATTTATATGTACTCCTTCAAAACCTCTTCATACTGACGGATAACATATTCCGCATCCTCGTCCGAAAGGCAAGTGTGCAGCGGCAAAGAAATCTCGTTTGCAAAGCGAGCATACGCATTGGGATAATCCGAAATATCAAATCCTAAATTCTTATATGCTGTGTGCATAGGAAGCGGCTTATAATGAACATTACAAAATATACCACGCTCCGCCATCTTGATGATGATATCATTTCTTTCTTCAGGTGTAATACCCGGAATCCGTGTCAGATACAAGTGTCCGGAAGATTCCCATTCATCTGTGTAATGGTCAAGGGTCTCGACGCCAAGCGGTTTAAGCACCTCGTCATATTTTTCTATAATCGCTCTTCTCCGTTTCAGCATATCGGGATAACGCTCAAACTGCTTAAGTCCGATTGCAGCTGCAACGTCCGTCATATTGCACTTGTAATATGTACCTATAATATCATATTCCCACGCACCAAGCTTTGTTTTGGCAAGTGCATCCTTTGACTGACCGTGCAGGCTAAGTAACTGAAGTTTTTTGTAAATGTCTTCATCGCTGATTCCGGGGATGGTTCTCCATGTCAACGCACCGCCCTCTGCTGTAGTCAGATTTTTAACAGCATGAAAACTAAAACTGGAAAAATCAGCAACAGCGCCAATCATCCTGCCATGCCATTTTGCACCGAAAGCATGTGCTGTATCTGCCATAACCGCCACTCTGCCGAGTGCGGACTGAATTTCATTGTTCGGTTTAAAAAGGTTCTTTTTGCGCTTGACAATTTCAAAAATTCTGTCGTAATCGCAAGGGATACCTGCAAGGTCAACAGGGATAATTGCCTTTGTCTTTTCATTGATTGCTTTTTCCAGCGCATCGTAATCCATCTCAAAGCTGTCCTTTTGCGTGTCAACGAGGACAATCTTGGCACCCACGTGTGCAATTACGGAAGCAGATGCAGTGTAAGTATAAGCACTGGTAATAACCTCATCCCCTGCACCGATTCCCATAATATGAAGGGCCATCTCTGCACAGGCAGTTTGCGAATTGAGACAAACGCACTTTTCAGTGCCAATCCACTCTGCAATATTTTTTTCAAGCTGTTTCGTTCTCGGACCCGTTGTTATCCATCCCGACCTGAGTGCCTCCGAAACCTCGTTTATTTCAAGTTCACTGATATCAGGAGGGCTGAACGGGATATTTTTCTTGTTCTCAGCCATACCGATTATCCCCTTTCCTATCTTTCGCTTAATTAGCGTATATCTTTTTATAATAAATGTATCTTAGGGAAAAACGAATTTTTCGTTTTTCCCTACCAAATATAACATCTTGGTAGGGAAAATGTAAAACAATTTCCCAATACTTCATTCAAACTAGGTTCTTGAAAGTTACTTTTTGTAAAAGCAACTTTCTTAGCCCCAATAAAGCGGCATCAAAACATTGATGAAATCAATGTTTTGATAAAGAACCGACGTTATACTGTC
>JAZNMD010000124.1:0-4591 GCA_045579385.1 Clostridia bacterium | reverse complement strand
ATGTAAACGGACTTCGTGCGTGCCTTGAAAAAGGATTTTTGGAGATATTTAAAAATTTTGATGCAGATATTTTTGCTCTGCAGGAGACAAAAATGCATCCCGAACAAGCTGAAGTGGATACCAAAGGGTATTATCAGTATTGGAACAGTGCAGACAAAAAAGGGTATTCGGGAACAGCTGTGTTCACAAAAAAAGAGCCGATTGCTGTTTTCTATGGCATAGGAATTGACAAGCACGACCATGAGGGAAGAGTTATAACTCTGGAGTTTGACAAATTCTATTTTATAACCTGCTACACCCCAAATTCACAAAACGAGCTGGCACGGCTGGATTACAGAATGGAGTGGGAAAGAGATTTTCTTTCCTATATAAAAGAGCTTGACGCAAAAAAACCTGTGGTGCTTTGTGGCGACCTCAATGTAGCACATCAGGAAATTGACCTCAAAAATCCAAAAACCAACCGGAGAAATGCAGGCTTTACCGACGAGGAACGACAGCGGATGACAATCCTTTTAGACTCAGGTTTTTGTGACAGCTTTAGGTACCTTTATCCCGACAAAACGGACATATACTCATGGTGGAGCTACCGCTTTAAAGCCAGAGAGAAAAATGCCGGATGGAGAATTGATTACTTTATTAGCTCAGATTGCCTGAAAGAAAAAATTAAGGACTCAGGTATACACACCAGCGTCTTAGGGTCAGACCACTGCCCTGTATCAATTGAAATTGATATCTGATTAAAAAGCAGCCCTTTGTTCTTTTGAACAAAAGGTTGCTTTTTAGATTATTTGCTGAAAAGAATATATCAAAAGCCGAAAGGTCAGCGTGTGACAGCTGTTAAAAAATACTTAAAATATTTTTTAAATATCTATTGACAGACTACACTATTTACTATATAATGGTTATACACTTCTGAAAAACCACAACATCTTGTGTTTGTAATTTGATAGAAAAAAGAGGGAATTGTTATGAAAATTATTAAGAGAAATGGCGCTGAAATGGTATTTGATGATGAAAAAATCCGCGTGGCGATAACCAAAGCCAATGAATCCGTGCCGGAGTCTGACCGTATGACAGAACTGCAGATAAAGAGAATTACTGAATCTGTGGTTATTGCCTGCGAGTCTCTCGGACGTGCTCCTTCTGTTGAGGAAATTCAGGACTTGGTGGAGAAAAAGATTATGGCTCACGGTGCGTTTGAGGTTGCCAAAAGCTACATTACATATCGTTACACAAGATCTTTGGCACGTAAAAGCAACACCACCGACAACAAGATTCTCTCACTTATTGAATGTTATAACGAAGAAGCAAAGCAGGAGAATTCCAACAAAAACCCTGTTGTAAACTCCACTCAAAGAGACTATATGGCAGGAGAAGTTTCAAGGGATATTACAAACCGTATACTTCTTCCCAAGGACATAGTTGATGCACATAATGAGGGAATAATACATTTCCATGACTCTGATTATTTTGCACAGCATATGCACAATTGTGACCTTGTAAACCTTGAAGATATGCTCCAGAACGGAACTGTTATTACAGGCACACTTATTGAGCGTCCTCACAGCTTTTCAATTGCCTGCAATATAGCTACCCAGATTATTGCTCAGGTTGCATCCAACCAGTATGGTGGACAGTCAATATCACTTACGCACCTTGCTCCGTTCGTGCAGGTGTCACGTGAAAAGTTCCGTGCTGCAGTAAAAGAGGAAATGGAGGCTCTGGGTGTTACTGTGTCGGAAGAACAAATCAATGACATTGCTGAAAAGCGTGTCAAGGACGAAATCCGTCGTGGCGTTCAGACCATTCAGTATCAGGTGGTTACTCTTCTTACAACAAACGGACAAGCACCGTTTATTACCGTGTTTATGTACCTTGGCGAAACAGATGATGAGCAGACCAAGCACGACCTTGCTATGATTATCGAAGAGGTATTAATGCAAAGATGTCAGGGCGTTAAAAATGAAAAAGGCATCTGGGTTACACCTGCGTTCCCCAAACTTATCTATGTTCTTGAAGAAGATAACATCCATGAGGATTCAAAGTATTGGTACCTTACCGAGCTTGCGGCTAAGTGTACCGCAAAGCGTATGGTGCCTGATTATATATCAGAGAAAAAGATGCTTGAATTAAAGGTTGACAAAAATGGCGAAGGTCACTGCTATACCTGTATGGGTTGCCGCAGCTTCCTTACAACCTATGTTGATGAAAACGGAAACCCGAAGTATTACGGAAGATTCAATCAGGGCGTTGTAACCATAAACCTGGTAGACGTGGCGTTGTCATCGGGCGGAAACACAGAAAAGTTCTGGAAGATATTTGATGAAAGACTGGAACTTTGCCACAGAGCACTTATGTGCCGTCACGAAAGATTAAGAGGCACACTCTCAGATGCTGCACCTATCCTCTGGCAGTATGGTGCACTTGCAAGACTTAAAAAAGGCGAGCCAATTGACAAGCTGTTGTTCGGTGGATATTCAACAATTTCACTCGGTTATGCAGGGCTTTATGAGTGCGTGAAATATATGACGGGAAAAAGCCATACCGACCCTGAGGCTACACCGTTTGCTCTTGATGTTATGGAAAAGATGAATGAATCCTGCCGCAACTGGAAGGCTCTTCACAACATTGATTTCAGCCTTTACGGAACTCCGCTTGAATCCACAACCTACAAATTTGCAAAGTGCTTGCAGAAGAGATTTGGTGTAATCAAAGGCGTTACCGACAAGGGTTACATTACAAACAGTTATCACGTTCACGTTGCTGAGGAAATTGACGCTTTCGAGAAGCTTAAGTTTGAAGCTCAGTTCCAGCACTTGTCACCAGGCGGTGCAATAAGCTATGTTGAAGTTCCCAATATGCAGGACAACATTCCTGCAGTGCTTCAGGTTATGAAGTTCATATATGACAATATTATATATGCAGAGCTTAACACCAAATCGGACTACTGTCAGATTTGCGGTTACGATGGCGAAATACAGATTGTTGAGGACGACGGAAAGCTTGCCTGGGAATGCCCTAACTGCGGAAACCGGGATCAGGACAAGATGAACGTTGCCCGTCGTACCTGCGGATACATCGGCACACAGTATTGGAACCAGGGCAGAACTCAGGAAATCAAGGAAAGGGTGCTGCATTTATAAAATGTATTATGGCGAGATAAAAAATTGCGATATTGCCAATGGCGAAGGGGTGCGTGTCACCCTTTTCGTCTCTGGTTGCACAAACAGATGCGAGGGTTGCTTTCAGCCACAAACCTGGGACTTTTGTTATGGTCAGCCGTTTACCGAAGAAGTGCAAGAAGAAATTATCAAGCTGCTTGCACCTTCATATATTGATGGCCTTACCCTTTTGGGAGGAGAACCGTTTGAGCCGGAAAATCAACGGGCACTTTTGCCATTTGTAAAGCGGGTAAAGGAGATGTATCCCACAAAAAATATCTGGGCATTTACAGGGTTTACTATTGAAAAGCTCTGGAATGATGAACCGCACCCCAGATGTGAGGTTACCGATGAACTTTTGTCGCTGATTGATGTGCTTGTTGATGGCAGATTTATGCTGGAAAAGAAAAACATCCGCTTGCGTTTCCGTGGTTCTGAAAATCAAAGGGTTTTAAACTTGCAGGAAACCATAAGGGAAAAGACCCCCGTTATTTATATGGAATAAAGGTAAAAGGAGTGCGGTTTTGCACTCCTTTTTTGTGGTTACAAAATAAATTGCTCAATTTTTTTACTTAAATCTATTGCGTCGCAGTATTCAGGGAGATAAAAAGTAAGACCTTCATCCAAAAACTTTAGTTCAAGCTTGCCATGTTGCTTGTCTGACAAACGCAATACCGAATAATGACATATGCTGGCATAAGGCAAAACCTCTACCTCATACCTTATACTTTGTGCCATTGGGTTAGGAGGGATTCTTACAAAAATAATCTTTTTATCGGTAAATATCGCAACAATGTCTATGCCATCAAAAACCTTAAAGATTGTTTCGTTCTCATTTAAAAAATTTTCTACCTGAAGCATTGTCAGGTTGTCCAATGGTTTTGTTGTGAGGGAATATTCGATTTTGGGATAAAGCATAATTGATTCTCCTTTATAAATAAAAAAATGCGCCAACCGAAGCTGACGCACTAAAAAACGCAAACCTCGTTTGTCGCTAAACATAACTTAAATATATTGGCAGGAATAATCTGCTATGATATTTAATGAAGCTTGCGTTTTTATCAAACACAAAAATATCATAGCGAAATAAAGAGAAAATTATTCTTGTCAATAAAAAACTCCTACCTCAAATTATATTAAATTATGTTTAGCATAATTAGTATACCACGTTTTTTATAGTTTGACAACAAAAATTTTTAAAATTAGCAATATTCCCAAAAGCCTTTTAAATTAGTGGTCTTAACAACATGTCTCATAAGCGGTTTATTTTTTGCCCGTCTTTGAAAGTTATTCTTAAGAGGAATACCCCAACAAAAAGACACCTTATTTATGACGATTGGAGATTGTTTGTGAGAATTTTCTAAAATATCGAAAAATGCCTTGCAATCAGTTTCATTTGCAGGCAAGGCATTTTAGCGAAGGCACACGGT
>JAZNMD010000123.1:0-2308 GCA_045579385.1 Clostridia bacterium | reverse complement strand
CGCTGTTTCTGTTCTCTTGAAAAATAAAAAACCTGCAAAGAAAAATGTTGATAAAAATTTAGAGGTTTATTTTAAAAATCTTTCCGATGAGCTTTCGGCAAAACTTGAAACCAAGGTTTCGATTAAATTCGGCAAAAAAAGAGGAAAAATTGAAATAGAATATTACAGCAATGAGGATTTAGAAAATATTCTCAAAAAAATCAAATAATGTAAAATAATGTAAAATAAATGACGATTAAAATTGCCTATTAAAGACAAAAACAACGACATCGTAATGATGAGATATTAAAAAACGCAAAAATGCGTTTAAGGGGTGTTTTTGGGGCAAAGAAACGGAGGTGCGACGTGAAGGTAAATTGTAAAAAGATTTTGTGGCGTGCTCTTATTGTGACGCTTTGTGTTTTTGTGATAGTGCTGATTTTGTGTCTTTTGAAAAAAGAAAATGAGTACAATCAAAAAATTGCAATGAACCAAAAACAGATTCAGGAAATGGAAAAACAACTTGAAGAACTTAGCGAAAAAAATGTAAAGCTGGAAGAGAATCTTGCAGAATTTGAAAAAATTGAAAAAGAACTCCGTGAAAAGCTTTTGCAGGTAAGCGGAATTCAGGGAGGTAACCCGATGGGGTCGGACCTGATGTTTTCGCAGCAGGCGTTTTCAGATTTAAAAGCGGTTTTTGAGCTTTATCTTGAAGGAAAGACGGATGAAGCAAAAAAAGCTTTTGACAAAATCAACACCATGGGGTTTGACGACAATGTTCTCAGTTATTATGAGCTTCTGTCGTGCTTATTAAATAAACAGTAAAATTTGTGCCGGACGGGCAAAAGGAGATTAAAAAGATGATTGACATTAAAATTTTAAGAAATGAACCTGAAAAACTTATTGAGGCTTTGAAAAGAAGAAAAGAGGACCGTATTGACGTAGAAGCTCTTTTGGAGCTTGACAAAAAACGTCGTGAGGCTCTTTTTGAAGTTGAACAGATGAAAAGCCGCCAGAATGAAGTTTCCAAGCAGATTCCTGCTCTTAAAAAAGAGGGCAAAGACACAACTGCGATTTTTGCGGAAATGAAGGTTCTTTCTGATGAAATCAAGGCTCTTGATGAAAAGGTAAAGGAAATTGATGCTCAAATCGAGACAATAATGTATACAATTCCAAACATTGCAAATCCAACTGTTCCCGACGGTGACACAGATGAGGACAATGTAGAAGTAAGACGCTTTATGGAACCTACACAGTTCAGTTTTGAGCCAAAGGCTCACTGGGATTTGGGCGAAGGCCTGGGAATCTTGGATGCAGCAACAGCTGCAAAGATTACGGGTACAAGATTTACTGTATACAAGGGTGCAGGTGCTCAGCTTGAAAGAGCGGTTGTCAACTTCTATCTTGACACACACACCCGCAAGAACGGTTATAAGGAGATTTTTCCTCCGTTTATGGTGCACAGAAACAGTATGGTGGGAACAGGTCAGCTTCCTAAGTTTGAGGAGGATGCCTTCAAAGTGGCGAACACAGATTATTTTATGGTTCCCACAGCTGAAGTTCCTGTTACCAATATGCATCGTGACGAAATTCTGGAGGGAGACAAGCTTCCGATTAAGTATTGCGCATACACAGCGTGCTTCCGTGCAGAAGCGGGCAGTGCGGGTCGTGACACCCGTGGACTTATCCGTCAGCATCAGTTCAATAAGGTTGAGCTTGTAAAGTTCACAAAACCTGAGGAATCTTATGAAGAACTTGAAAAGCTTGTTAATGACGCAGAGTCAGTTCTTAAGCTCCTTAAACTCCCCTATAGAGTGGTTAAGATCTGTATCGGCGACCTTGGCTTTACTGCAGCAATGAAGTACGATATTGAAGTGTGGATGCCCAGCTACAACCGTTTTGTTGAGATTTCTTCATGTTCAAACTTTGAAGATTTCCAGGCGAGACGTGCAAACATCAAGTATAAAAACTCCATCAAGGAAAAAGCTCAGCTTGTTCACACTCTCAACGGTTCAGGTGTTGCAATCGGAAGAACTGTTGCAGCAATATTGGAAAACTACCAGAACGAAGATGGCTCGGTTACTGTTCCTGAGGTTCTGAGACCATATCTTGGCGGACAGGAAGTAATTTTGCCTGAAGAATAAGTATATTTATGTCCAAGGGGATTATTTTCCCCTTGGACCCCTTTTTGTATAACGAAAACCACGCGTGAGCCTGCGTGGTTCAAAAGAGGTTTGCCGATGAACAGATAATAAATTAGAATTTAGAAAAAAGCAGTGTGATTTGAAATATTAAAGTATAGCACAAACAATTTAATGGAAAGCCTTCC
>JAZNMD010000122.1:0-7634 GCA_045579385.1 Clostridia bacterium | reverse complement strand
GGATGAGGTGGCAATGTAGATACTGAAAGACTGTATATAATAAACACTTCATCAGTCTCGCCTTGCTCGACAGCTGTCTCGGCTCTCGCCCCGGGCAGCGCTAAACGATTGCCACCGGCAATCAGCGCCCTCAAGGGGACGCCTGCGAAGAAACAACCCATTTATGGGTAGCAGGTAACAGTTGCATGGCTGGCACGCCAATAAAAAAGCGCACTTGTGCGCAGCCAGTAGTATTAGGGCTATGCCCGAAAATGAAAAACCACTCGCTATTGATATGGACCCCAAAAGTTAAACACTTTTGGGGTGCATATCACTTTGGCAGGTGGATGTTTTATGGCTGTTTTGAACTAGCAAAAAATACGGTTTTTCTTGATAAAAACGCCTGGTTTTTACATTTTTGGGTTGACATATCAAGGGAGATGTTGTATATTATATTTGTGGTTATTTTAACTTATTATAAGCAACGGAAAGGATTTATTAATTATGGAAAACAAGGCACTAAATACAGCTTGTAAACTGTGCGATACTATGATGCGCAAATTTGAAAATGCGGCAGACTTACCACCCGCTGGTTCTTTTCATTATCATCAGGGCGTTTTTCTTTCGGGTATGATGAATACATATAAACTCAGCGGCGATGAAAAATATTACAATTACATCAAGTCATGGGTTGATTCTATTCTTCGTGAAGATGGCACCATTAAAGAGTATGAGTACACTGACCAAAGTGCACTTCAGCCAGGATATGACAAGACCCGTCTTGATGACATTCAGCCGGGAATTCTTTTGTTCACTTTGTATGAAAAAACAGGCGAAGAAAAGTATATTAAAATACTTAATACTTTTATGGACGTTCTCAGAGTATGGAAAAAGAACAAGTCCGGCGGTTTCTGGCATAAGGAATGTCATCCGAATCAGATGTGGCTTGATTCAATTTATATGGGTGGTCCAATTCAGGCTGAGTTTGCTCAGTATAATAATGAGCCTCAGTTCCTTGATGAAGCTATAAATCAGGCACTTATTATGTTTGATAATATGTATGATGAAAAATCAGGTCTTATGGTGCATGCTTGGGATGAGTCAAAAGAAGTTGAATGGGCTGACCCTGTTACAGGTCTTTCTTCTGCGGTTTGGGGTAGAGCATTTGGCTGGTTCGTTGTAGCTCTTTTGGATATACTTCAGTTTACACCTGAGAATCATCCAAAGAGAGCAAGACTTATTGAAATTGAACAGCTTCTTCTTAATAACATTATAAAATATCGCGATCCTGAACAAAAGAGATGGTATCAGGTTGTGAACAAGGGCGATGTTGAAGGTAACTGGATTGAAACTTCCTGTAGTGCACTTTTCACTGCTGCTCTTGCAAAGGCTATTCGTATGAATGTTATTGACGACAGTTACAAGTCATTTGTTGAGGAGTGTTTTGATGCTCTTGACGCAAATGTTGAACGTGTTGGCGAGGATGTAATCGTAAACAACGTTTGTGTTGGTACCGGTGTATGTGATATGCAGGGCTATTTTGACAGACCTACATCTGCCAATGACCTTCATGGTGTTGGTTCATTCCTGCTTATGTGCACTGAGGTAGCAAGAATACTTTAATTCTGAAACTTTACTCAGGAAGTTCCTTGTTTGCCTACAAAGGATTCCTTGATGTATTAATAAAGAAAGGTTGGAGAATAGTTATGAAATCAATGGAACAGATTTTAGAAGAATATGGTGTAGTACCGGTAGTTGTGCTTAAAGATGTAAAAGATGCTGAACCTCTGGCAGATGCTCTTTACAGAGGCGGACTTTCTTGCGCCGAGGTTACATTCCGTACAGATGCGGCTGAGGAGTCAATAAAAATTATGACAACAAAGTATCCTGATATGCTTGTTGGTGCTGGAACTGTACTCACAACAGAGCAAGTTGACAGAGCTGTAAATGCAGGTGCTAAGTTTATAGTAAGTCCTGGTTTTGACCCTGAGATAGTTGATTACTGTCTTAGCAAGAATATTCCTGTTTTCCCTGGTTGTATTACACCTTCAGAGGTTGCGCAGGCTGTTAAAAGAGGCCTTAAGGTTATTAAGTTTTTCCCTGCAGAACAAGCGGGTGGTGTAGATATGATTAAAGCCATGGGTGCACCTTATGGTATGGTTAAATTTATGCCAACAGGTGGTATAAGTGCAAAAAATCTTAAGGAATATCTGTCGTGCAGCAATATTGTTTGCTGTGGTGGCAGCTGGATGGTAAAGGGCGACCTCATTACAGCAGGTGAATTTGATAAAATTGCAGAACTTACAAGAGAAGCTGTTGAGCTTGTTGAAAGTATCAGAGCATAGTTTTTAAAAAGGAGAGTTTGAGATGAATTTAAATTTAAAGGATAAAAAAGATTGTAGATTTGATGCGGTTTCTTTGGGTGAAGTTATGCTTCGTCTTGATCCGGGCGAAGGCAGAATTCGTACTGCAAGATCTTTCCGTGCATGGGAAGGCGGCGGCGAATATAACGTTATTCGTGGTCTTCACAAGTGCTTTAAAATGGATACTGCTGTTATAACAGCTTTTGCTGAAAATGAAGTTGGCTATTTGATGGAGGATTTCATTGAACAGGGCGGTGTTAATACTTCACTTATCAAATGGATGAAGACAGACGGTATTGGAAGAATTTGCCGAAATGGTCTTAACTTTACTGAAAGAGGATATGGCATCCGTGGTGCAGTAGGATGTTCTGACCGTGCAAACACTGCAATTTCAAAGGCTACTCCTGAAGATTTTGATTTTGAGTATATTTTTGGAACTCTTGGTGTTCGTTGGCTTCATACCGGCGGCATTTACGCAGCTCTTTCTGAACAGTCGTGTGAAACAGTTCTTGCTGCTGTGAAGACAGCTAAAAAATATGGAACAATAGTTTCGTATGATCTCAACTATCGTCCATCTATGTGGAGCGCTATCGGCGGTCTTGCAAAGGCTCAGGAGGTTAATAAGGAAATCGCAAAATATGTTGACGTTATGATTGGTAATGAAGAAGATTTTACAGCTTGTCTGGGACTTGAAATTGAAGGTAATGATGCAAATCTCAAGGAACTTAATCTTGATGGTTACAAGAAAATGATTGCAGAAGCTGCAAAAACATACCCCAATTTTAAGGTTATTGCAACAACACTTCGTGAGGTTAAAACTGCAACAGTGAATGACTGGAGCGCAATATGCTGGGCAGATGGTACTGTTTACAAGGCTAAGGACTATAAGGGCTTGGAAATTATGGACCGTGTAGGCGGTGGAGATTCATTTGCATCCGGACTTATTTACGGTCTTATGACCGGTTGTGATCCTGAAACAGCTGTTAATTACGGCGCGGCTCATGGTGCTCTCGCTATGACCACTCCCGGTGATACCACGATGGCTAATAAGAAAGAAGTAGAAGGTATTATGGGTGGTGCAGGAGCCAGAGTTCAAAGATAAAGGAGTCTTCCTTTAATGAGAAAAAGTTTTAAAATGAAGCTTTATGAAGGCATGAAGGATGAATATGTCAGTTTTCATCTTGATTAGTATAAAAAATCGTCGTGAAAAAAAACACGACGATTTTTTTACATTTTTATTGATTTTTTTTATAAAATGAGTTATAATATCTCGGTAATGTTTTAATGATGAGATATATGTGCTCTGCGAGCATAAATTTAACAGGATTGAAGGGATAAAAATGGCAAACAACGAAAGAAGAGTAGGAACCGTATCAAGAGGTATAAGATGCCCGATAATACGTGAGAATGATAACCTCGCTGAAATTGTTACTACCAGTGTTCTTGAAGCTGCGGAGTATGAAAATTTCGCACTTAATGATAAGGATGTTATTTGCTTAACTGAATCTATAGTAGCAAGAGCTCAGGGAAATTATGCTTCTGTGGATGATATTGCAGCAGATGTAAAGACAAAACTTGGTGGCGGCACAGTGGGCGTGATTTTTCCAATATTGTCACGTAACCGTTTTGCTATATGTCTTAAAGGTATTGCAAAAGGTGCTGAAAAAGTAGTTCTTATGCTGAGTTATCCTTCAGACGAAGTGGGTAATGAGCTTGTAAGCCTTGATAAAATTGATGAAGCAGGAATAAATCCGTATTCGGATGTTCTTACTCTTGAAAAGTATCGTGAGCTTTTTGGAGAAAATAAGCATGAGTTTACAGGTGTTGATTATGTTCAGTATTACGGCGATATTGTTCGTGAATGTGGTGCCGATGTAGAAATTGTGTTTGCCAACCAGGCAAAGGCAATACTTGATTACACAGATTTTATTATAAATTGTGATATCCACACCAGAGCTCGTACAAAGCGAATTCTTAAGGCTGCAGGTGCAAAAGTTGTTTGCGGTCTGGATGAAATTCTTAACGCACCCGTGAATGGAAGCGGATATAATGCAAAGTATGGTCTTTTAGGGTCAAATAAATCAACTGAGGATAAAATCAAACTATTCCCCAAAGAATGTAAAGACCTTGTTCTGGATATACAAAGCAGGATTCTTGCTGCTACCGGTAAAAATGTTGAAGTTATGGTTTATGGCGATGGAGCCTTCAAGGATCCGCAGGGAAAGATTTGGGAGCTTGCTGACCCCGTTGTGTCTCCTGCGTTTACCGATGGCTTGATTGGTACACCGAATGAGCTTAAACTTAAATATCTTGCTGATAATGATTTCAAAGATTTGTCGGGTGATGCGTTAAAGGAAGCGATTTCTGCAAGCATTAAGGCTAAGGAAGCTAACCTTGTAGGAAATATGGCGTCTCAGGGTACAACCCCACGTCAACTTACTGATCTTATTGGCTCTTTGTGTGATTTAACCAGTGGTTCGGGAGACAAAGGAACACCTGTTGTTCTTGTTCAGGGATATTTTGATAACTATACAAATTAAAGTTAAAGCTTTCTTCTTGGTTCTCAAGAGGAAAGCTTTTTTACATCTAAAAACGATGTTTAAAATTAGACTCAAAAAATGCAATAAAAGGAAGAAATTTGTTTGACTTTTCAGGAGCAATATGCTATACTTAAATAAACTATTTTTAATGTGTTTTGATTATTTTGCGGGAGGGATTTGCCATTATTGCATTAGAAGAGAAAATTTTAAATGAGGGCACAGTTCTCTCCGGTAATATACTTAAAGTTGATTGCTTTTTAAATCATCAACTTGATGTAAGTTTCCTTTTAAAGATGGGAAAAGAAATTTCAGAGCTTTACAGTGCCGATAACGTAAATAAGATTCTTACGATTGAAACATCAGGTATCCCCATTGCTTTTGCTGCGGCACAGTATATGAATGTCCCTGTTGTATTTGTGAAGAAGAATAAATCCGGAAACATTTCGGAAAATGTGTATCATTCTACCGTAACTTCCTTTACACGTAAAAATGTTTATGAAGCAGTTGTCAGCAAGGAATTTATTGGAAAAGATGACAATGTCTTGATTATAGATGATTTCCTGGCAAAGGGAAATGCAATTTTGGGTATGCTTGACATCATAAATCAAGCGGGAGCAAACCTTGTAGGTTGTGCGATTGCTATTGAAAAGGGATTTCAGGGCGGCGGAGACAAATTGCGTGCAGAAGGAATACGGGTTGATTCGCTTGCAATAATTGATACTATGACGGAAGATTCTCTCATGTTCAGGAGATAAAGTGTGATGTAAATTAATTTTTACATAAATTAAAAAATGCTGAAAGGCAGGAGGGTACTTAAAATGAAGAAAATTGTTACACTACTTCTCGTTGTTACTATGTTGGTAACTTCTGTGGCAATGCTTGCAGGTTGCAGCGGGGAAAAAACCGGCGAAGCAGGAAAAGCTGAGACAGCTGCTGATGTTAAAATCGGATTTATTTTCTTGCATGACGAAAACTCAACCTATGACAAGAACTTTTTGGATGCTGCTAAAGAAGCAACTAAAGAGTTAGGTCTTGCTGAAGAGAATGTTATCTTCAAGACAAACGTTCCTGAGGGTAACGAATGCTACGAAGCTGCTGCTGACCTTGCTGACCAGGGTTGTAACATCGTATTTGCAAACAGCTTTGGACACGAGCCTTACATCCTTAAGGCTGCTAAGGAATTCCCTGAAGTTGAATTCTGTCACGCTACAGGTACAACAGCTCACACCGAGAATGTTAAAAACTTCCACAATGCATTTGCTTCAATTTATGAAGGCAGATACCTTGCAGGTATTGCTGCTGGTATGAAGCTTAATGAAATGATTGAAGCAGGCAAAATTACAGCTGATGAGGCTAAGATGGGTTATGTAGGTGCATTTACTTATGCTGAAGTTATTTCAGGTTACACTTCTTTCTATCTTGGTGCTAAGTCTGTATGTCCTTCAGTTACAATGGAAGTACAGTTTACAGGTAGCTGGTATGACGAAGCTCTTGAAAAAGAAGCTGCAACAAAGCTTCTCAGCAACAACTGTGTACTTATCAGCCAGCATGCTGACTCTATGGGTGCTCCTACTGCTTGTGAAAATGCAGGTGTTCCCAACGTTTCTTACAACGGAAGCACAAAGGATGCTTGCCCCAATACATTTATCGTTTCTTCAAGAATAAACTGGGCTCCTTACTTCAAATACATCATCAATTCAGTTGCTAATGGCGAAGCTATCGCTGCTGACTGGAGCGAAGGTTTTGAAGCTGGTTCTGTAATGCTTACAGAAGTAAATGAGACCGCTGCTGCTGCAGGTACTCAGGCTGCAATTGATGAGGCAAAAGCTAAATTGATTTCAGGCGAGATAAAGGTATTTGATACAAATAACTTTACTGTTGAAGGCAAGAAGCTTGATTCCTATATGGCAGATGTTGATACAGATGCTGAGTATCAGAAGGATACAGAGGTTATCAAGGATGGTTACTTCCATGAGTCTGAATATCGTTCAGCTCCTTACTTTGACCTTAACATTGATGGAATTGTGTTACTTAACAGCATGTTCTAATTTGCTATGTTATTATAGGGCGGGGAAAACTCCGCCCTATATTAAATTTTTTGTTTATATTTTAAAAAATATATATTTAAAAATGATGTCTTTCTTAAAATATAAAAAAGTATCTAAGTTAAATGGAGATTTTTTATGAATAACGAGATTGCTCTTGAATTAAAAAACATTACCAAAACATTTGGAAGTGTTGTGGCTAACAGCAACGTTTCGCTCAAGGTGGAAAAGGGAGAAATCCTTTCTATTCTTGGGGAAAACGGAAGCGGAAAAACAACACTTATGAATATGGTGTCGGGGATTTACTATCCGGACAGCGGTCAGATTTTTATTAATGGTCAGCAGGTTGATATTTCCTCCCCCAAAGATGCATTTGATCATAAAATAGGTATGATACATCAGCACTTCAAGCTTGTTGATGTGTTTTCTGCTGCGGAAAATATTGTTTTAGGTATTGAGGATGAAAAGAAGTTTGATTTAAATTCATATATCAAAAAGATTAATGAAATAACAGCTCTTTATGGATTTGAGCTTGATCCTAATAAAAAAATATATGAGATGTCTGTTTCTGAAAAGCAGACTGTTGAGATCATAAAGGTTCTTTTTCGTGGTGCAGACATTCTGATTCTTGATGAGCCTACTGCAGTGCTTACTCCTCAGGAAACACAAAGACTTTTTGCAGTATTACGCCGAATGAGAGATGACGG
>JAZNMD010000121.1:0-5035 GCA_045579385.1 Clostridia bacterium | reverse complement strand
ACGCATAATGTAAATATCGGTTCCGACAAGCTGCGTTTTTGCTAAAAAGAGGTGATTATTTGTGGCAATTTATGCTTTGGCAGACCTTCATTTATCTTTTGGAACAGATAAGCCTATGGACATTTTTGGCGATGCCTGGGGGAATTATACCGAAAAAATCAGGATAAATTGGTTAAATACCGTTACTGAAAATGATTTGGTTATAATCCCCGGAGATGTTTCCTGGGCAATGTATCTTGAAGATGCTTATGAGGACTTTAAGTTTATTAATGAACTTCCGGGCAAAAAGGTCATAATAAAGGGTAATCACGACTATTGGTGGACCACCTTGTCCAAAATGAATAAGTTTTTGGATGAATCCGGGTTCAGTACGATAACGATACTCAATAACACCGCCTTAAGCTTTGAAGATGCTGCTATTTGCGGAACACGTGGATGGTATTATAAGGAAGCTCAGTCACCTGATGATGAAAAAATTTTTGACAGGGAAAAGAAAAGACTTATTCTGGCACTTGAAGAGGCAAAAAAATTAAAAAAAAATCGCATAATAGTGGGACTTCATTACCCACCGACCGATACAGACGGTTCGTATGATGATTTTATGGAGATTATGAAACAGTATAATGTTGATACTTGCGTTTACGGACATCTTCATTCATATGCACATAAAAACGCAGTAGTTGGCGAGGTTGATGGGCTAAATCTTAAGTTTGTTGCAGGAGATTTTGTTGCATTTACACCTGTTTTAGTATAAACTCATAAAAAAACTGAAAATAAAATATAAAAAAATATTAAAATGCCACTTGTCAAGCAAAATTTGTTGTGGTATAATGTTAGCATTGTGGTCAGAATGGCTATATTTTGCTTTTCTGTCAGCTTGTAACAGATGTTAGAGAGGAATGTTCAAATGAGTAAAGTTGAAAAAACAGAAAAAAACATTGTAGAATTTGAGTTTTCAGTAACCGCTGAGGAATTTAATTCAGGTATTGAAAAGGCTTACAAAAAGAATGTAGGTCATATTAATATTCCCGGGTTCAGAAAAGGAAAGGCGCCACGTCAGATTATTGAGAAGTATTATGGCAGCGAGATTTTTTATGAAGACGCTGTAAACATTGTTCTTCCTGATGCATATGATAAGGCAATAGAGGAGCAAAACATTGAAGCTGTTGCTCAACCCGAAATTGATGTAAAAAGCATCTCAAAAGAAGAGGGCGTTGTATTTACTGCAAAGGTTGCAGTAAAACCCGATTTTGAGCTTGGTCAGTATAAGGGTGTTGAGGTTAAAAAGATTACTTACAGAACAACCGAAAAAGAAATCAAGGCAGAAATTGAAAAAATCCGTGAAAGAAACGCAAGACTTGTCAGCGTAGAAGACAGGGCTGCTCAGCTTGAAGATACTGTAAATATAGATTTTGAAGGTTTTGCTGATGGAGTTGCTTTTGAAGGCGGAAAAGGCGAAAACTTTGACCTTAAGCTTGGTTCAGGTCAGTTTATTCCGGGATTTGAGGACCAGCTTGTCGGCAAAAATGTTGGTGAGGAGACAGAAGTAAATGTTACATTCCCTGAGGAGTATCACGCAGAGAACCTTAAGGGCAAGCCGGCAATCTTTAAGGTTAAGATTAATGCAATCAAAACTCAGGAGCTTCCTGAACTTGATGATGAATTCGCAAAGGATGTAAGTGAATTTGATACTTTTGAAGAATTCAAGGCTGATATGACCAAAAAGATGAAGGAACAAAATAAAGAAAAGGCAAAAAGAGAATTAGAAAACAAAATTTTGGAAATAATTTCTGAAAATACAGAAATTGATATTCCTGAAGCTATGTTTGAAACAGCTGTTGAAAATCAACTTCGCGAGTTTGCTATGCAGCTTCAGTATCAGGGTATTAATCTTGAACAGTATGCACAGTATACAGGTATTACTGTTGATGCTATGAAGGCACAGATAAGACCTGATGCTGAGAAGAGAGTTAAAACTTCTCTTATTCTTGAAAAGATTGCTAAGGTTGAGAACATTGAAGTCAGCGACAAAGATGTTGAGGCGGAATTCGAGAAGATGGCACAGCAGAGCAATATGAAAGTTGAAGACATAAAGAAGTATGTCAATGTTGAAAATATTAAAGACAGCAAAAAGGTTGAAAAGACTATTGACTTCATAGTTAAGAATGCTTCTTTAATATAATATTGCGGAAAAAGAATACATAGGAGTAAGGTTAATCAATTTCGATTAACCTTGCTTTCATATTACAAAGTTAATAAAATTAAACGGAGGGATGTAAAATGAACAATGCTTTAGTACCATACGTTATTGAACAAACAACCAGAGGGGAAAGGTCCTATGACATATTTTCCCGTCTTTTAAAAGACAGAATTATCTTTTTGTCAGACGAAGTGAATGATGCAACAGCAAGTCTTGTGGTTGCGCAGCTTTTGTTTTTGGACAGCGAGGATCCTGACAAGGATATAAATCTTTACATCAACAGTCCAGGGGGCTCAATTACTGCCGGAATGGCAATTTATGATACTATTCAGTATACAAAAGCAGACGTTTCTACAATTTGTGTGGGAATGGCGGCTTCGATGGGTGCGTTTTTGCTCTCCGCAGGTGCAAAGGGCAAAAGATTTGCTCTTCCCAATAGCGAAATAATGATTCATCAGCCTTTGGGCGGAACTCAGGGACAAGCAACTGATATTCAAATACATGCAGAACGTATACTCAAGATGAAGGATAAGTTAAACCGTATGCTTGCAGACCACACAGGTCAGCCGTTGGAGATTATTCAGAAAGATACTGAGCGAGATAATTTTATGTCCGCTGAAGAAGCGCTTAAATATGGACTTATCGATAAAATTGTTGAGAAAAGATAGATTGATTTTTTATTAAAGGAGCTTATGTAATGCCAAATAATACTGATATAAGGCAGCTGCGTTGTTCATTTTGCGGTAAAGCTGAAGACCAGGTAAAAAAACTGATTGAAGGACCAGGTGTATACATCTGTAACGAATGTGTGGATCTCTGTTTTGAAATCTTTGAGGATGAATTTGATGAAATTACTCCTGAAACAGCAGAAATGGAGCTCGCAGATTTACCTAAGCCAAAGGAGATAAAGGCATTTTTGGATGAATATATAGTTGGTCAGGAAGCAGCAAAAAAAGCTTTGTCTGTTGCGATTTACAACCACTATAAGCGAATTGAACACAATGATGAAAATGATGATATAGAGCTTCAAAAAAGCAATATTTTATTATTAGGTCCAACGGGTGTCGGAAAAACTTTTCTTGCACAAACGCTGGCTAAAATTATGAAAGTACCGTTTGTGATTGCAGATGCTACTTCTCTTACCGAAGCGGGATATGTCGGCGAGGATGTTGAAAATATTTTGCTTAAGCTTATCCAGGCGGCAGATTATGACATAGCAAAGGCTGAAAAAGGAATAATTTATATTGATGAAATCGATAAGATTTCCCGAAAATCAGAAAATCCGTCAATTACCCGTGATGTAAGTGGCGAAGGTGTTCAGCAGACCTTGCTTAAAATTCTGGAGGGAACCGTTGCTTCTGTGCCGCCAACTGGCGGAAGAAAGCATCCTCATCAGGAATTTATTCAGATTGATACTACTAATATTTTGTTTATATGCGGTGGTGCTTTTGAGGGAATTGACAAAATCATTGAAAACAGAATAAATACCAAGTCGTTAGGCTTTGGGGCAATGGTTGAGTCAAAGGCAGATAAAAACAGAGGTGCCGTGCTTAAGCATTTGATTCCCGACGATTTGCTGAAATTTGGACTTATTCCTGAATTTATCGGCAGAGTGCCCGTTGTGGCAACGCTCGATTCTTTGGATAAGGATGCTCTTAAGTTAATACTGACGCAGCCTAAAAATGCTTTGGTTAAGCAATATGCCAAGCTTTTGGCTATGGATGGTGCTGAACTTAAGTTTGATGACGAGGCGATTAATGCGATTGCCGACAAGGCAATAAAAAGAAATACAGGAGCAAGGGGACTTAAAACAATTCTTGAAGAAATTATGCAGGATATTATGTTTGAAGTTCCCTCAGATACAAGTATAAAAACTGTTACGGTTACAGAAGCTTGTGTAAATGAGAATGCTGCACCTGGTATTTTGAGGGAAGAAAAGAAGTCTGTTAAAAAATCAGTAACAAAACTGGAATCTGAGAATGATAAAACAGCTTGCTGATTTATTCTGCAGAAAGTTAATAATTTGCTTTCAGGCAAATGCAAAGGAAGTGTTTTTATGAGAAAATTAAGACTGACAATAGCAATTTTGATGCTTAGTCTCTTGCTTTCGGGTTGCGTGAAAAAACCGCATAATATGTCGGAGACTGCATCCGGAAATCTTCCTCAGGTTTCAAATCAGAATTCAAATCAAAAACACATCATAAAGGCACAAGATAAAGCATTAGGAATGGAACGGTTTTCTGAAGTTACTTCCTATATTGGCGATTTGGATGCTGACGGAGCTGATGAGGAAATTGCTCTTTATACATCTGCCGAACGTATGAATAATGGGAAATTTATCTGGAATGATGGGCAGGAATGGCTGCTTTTAATTAAGGATAAAATAGACGGATATTATGTTTTGTTAGATGAATTTGTTCAGGCTGGAAATGTGTATTTTGAGGTTTCAGACTATTATATGAAGGATGGAGCTGTGCCAAAGATATCCGTTACAACTTCAACTGGTGCAGGTTTTTCACTTAAAAACTACACGTTTTCAAAAAATTTTAAAGGCTATGAATCAGAAACTATATTTGATACAAAAAATGTGACTGAAGCAGGAATAAACAGACGGTTTTCATCATTCCCTCTTATAGAAAAATAATCAAAGAGTAGTTTAACAGCTGCAAAAACTTTCGTTTTTGCAGCTGTTTTTTGTATAACGAAAACCACGCGTGAGCCTGCGTGGTTCAAAAGAGGTTTGCCGATGAACAGATAATAAATTAGAATTTAGAAAAAAGCAGTGTGATTTGAAATATTGAAGTATAGCACAAACAATTTAATGGAAAGCCTTCC
>JAZNMD010000120.1:0-2079 GCA_045579385.1 Clostridia bacterium | reverse complement strand
AGGCACTTCTATAAGCCCCAATTCGCTGCCCGCCATTCCCGCAACCATAATACATTCAACTGCATCTGCGGAAATGTTTGCATCCCTCATTAGACCCTCTATAAGTTTTTTGATTTCCGCAAACAGAAAAGCTTTCCCTTTGGATTTGGTTATACCGGCGCCGATCCCTGCCTTTACAAAGTGAAGAACAGTATCTTCCTCGCAAAGCCATAAGCGGGTATTTGAGGTGCCCATATCCATTGCGATAAACATATAGAGTCCTCCTTAATGATCCGAATGGAGTTTCCTGAATTGGCTTGGCGATATTTTTTCGGAGCGAGAAAAGACCTCAGTAAAATAGGAGGCATTGCAAAAACCGCACCGTATCGCAATTTCATTTACAGATAAGCGGCTTTCTATCAGCATTTGCTTTGCTTTCGTCAGTCTTAACTCATTGCGGTACTCTAAAATACTGATCCCAGTAACCTGTTTGAACAGGTGGGACAGATAATATACGCTGATATTCATTTCTTTTGCAATATTGTTTATGGACATATCCTCATTTAAATTATCATTGATATACTCGGTAATTCTGTCAATGATTGGGTGAGGATTTGGTTCGACGGTTGGAGTTGAACGAATTAGCTCTATAATTTTCAGTAAGATACTTTTATCCTTACATTCACTTTTGTAAAAACGTTCTACGAATTCATCTAATTTCGCCGAATTTAAACATTTTATATTGATGCAGCTTAAAGGATACTTTTCAAAAACTTTGTCAAGGGGATTTTCGCATTCATCTATAACGTATTTCACAAAGGCTTCGATATCCAAAATATTTTCTTCATAAGGGTCAGGCAGTTCGGGCGCGAGTTTTTGAAGCTTACAAACAACATTTTTTAAAAAACCCTCTTTTGAAACAAGCTTGCTATTTAAAATGTCTTCTTCGCTGATTTTGGCGGTCAGTATTTCTCGCGCATCAGAATATGCTTCACGCAATGAATGCTTAAAACAACCACGCTCTCGATCATAGGTAATATAGATATATCCATCTTCGCATTCAACGGCATCGGGATAGGATACATTGTTCCTTTCGTCAAGCAACAACGAGTAAGGGAAGGTCTTACCGTCGTCCTCTGAAAGAAGGGCGGTTAAGTTATTACGCCCTTTGAAATGAATGTGATTGATCAGCAGAACACGGCCCGATTTAAGACGACTTATATAGAAGCGGGAACAAGGACCGCCAAGCTTGCTGTCCTCTCCTGTGCTCCAGGTTTTTCCACGGTCATAGGAATGAGAAATACCGATTCCGTAGTTGGTTCTTACATACATTTTCAGTACACCGCTCCTAAGCTCTAAAACCATGTGCTCGTCAAAGGAACGGTTTCGTATGTCTGCCATTCCCATACAAACAAAGGTCTTTCCGTTATCAGAGCTTTTGTAAACATAAGAGCCTGCTTTTTCATCGTCCTTAAGACCGCCTTTGCGGAAATTCGGATATATATCTGTCTTCCAAACGGCAATGGGAAAGAGCCATTCTCCGCTTGAAAGCACGGTGGGCTTATTCATCATGACACCGCGGCCGACATAAAATTCATCTCCCCAAATAAGCTCATCTGCATCGGGGTTTTCGCAAATGGCAGCATATACCTCTTCTCCCGGCATTACATTCCAAAAAAACCAAAGTCGGCCCAAGGGATCAATCCAAAGAACAGGATCAAAGCAACGGAATTTTCCCTCTTTTTTAATTGCAACAATCGGCTCGCCAAAATCGTTGTCTGCGTCGCTTTTCAGCAATACAGCATAGTTCCCGTAAGTTTCGGAGGTCTCTCCGCTATAAAAAGAAATAAAAGTGCGTCCTTTTTTTGTGCGGGCAATTCCGGGAATGCCTTGCCACACACGATGGCGCGAATCAAATTTTTCTAACAGAGAACGGTCGGTAATAAGCATATTCTACCTCCACAATTAGGTTAATATCAGTATTATATAAACCATTATTGCCTAAAACAATAACAAACTTGCTTTAAATTAAGTTGACACAAGCAGAGGGTTTTATCCTTGGCGGCACCTGTCATCGTGTATGGTGTGAGTGCATCCGTG
>JAZNMD010000119.1:0-3290 GCA_045579385.1 Clostridia bacterium | reverse complement strand
AATAAATATCCCCCCGTATAACGGGGGGTATTTCAGTTTCGGGCATAGCCCTACCCTCTACTGGCTACGCACAAGTGCGTTTTTATATTGGCCTGCCAGCCATGCAACTGTTACCTGCTACCCATAAATGGGTTGTTTCTTCGCAGGCTTCCCCTTGAGGGTGCTGATTGCCGGTGGCAATCGTTTAGCGCTACCCGAGGCGAGAGCCGAGACAGCTGTCGAGCAAGGCGAAACTGATGAGGTGTTTATTATATACAGTCTTTCAGTATCTACATTGCCAACTCATCCGAGTTTTGCTACGCAAAACCCACCTTCCCCTCAAGGGGAAGGCTTTCCATTAAATTGTTTGTGCTATACTACAATATTTCAAATCACACTGCTTTTTTCTAAATTCTAATTTATTATCTGTTCATCGGCAAACCTCTTTTGAACCACGCAGGCTCACGCGTGGTTTTCGTTATACAATTAAACGCCGATGTGAGTTTTCACATCGGCGTTTAGTATTACTGAGTTAGTAGAGCTTTTATGAGATGATCACAAAAAACTTTCTTTTCTGCATAATTATCCACTTTTTAAACCAAAATTCTGACAAAAATTATATTCTTCTGACCAAACTATTTCAGCATCAAATCACAAACCATATCGCCAAGCTCTGACGGGTTTTCTACCTGAAGTCCACTGATAAGCCTTGCATGTGCATACAGAATTCTGCTGTATTTTTTAAGTTCATCCTTATCACATTCAAACATAGCCTTTAACTTTTGGGCAATTGGGTGGTTTATGTTAATTTCCAGAACAAGCTCCGCTTTTACTCCGCTCGCTTCGGCTCCCGGCATTTTATTAAGAGTCTTTTCCATACCGACAGATATTGCACCCTCGCTCGAAATGCAGGCAGGATGGTCTTTGAGCGTATTTGTAAACTTCACGCCTTTGATGCCTTCCCCTATACTTTCCTTAAGGAAATCAAGAAAAGCTCTTGCATCCTTGTTTTCCTTTTTAAGAGCCTCTTTTTCTTCGTCAGTCGCAAGGTCAAGGTTATCCTTGCACACATTTACAAATTCCTTGTCGTCGTACTTGCCTAAAATTTGAAGAGCAAATTCATCAATATCCTCGGTTAAGAAAAGTACCTCAAATCCACGGGAAGTAACCGCCTCAACCTGCGGGAGCAAAGCAATTTGCCGGATGTTTTCGCCCGATGCAAAATAAATTGCCTTTTGCCCCTCTTTCATAACAGAAATGTATTCCTTCAGGGTTTTAAGTTTTTCCTCATCCGAAGTTTTAAACATCACAAGGTCTTTTAATGTATCCTTGTGCATACCAAAATCGCTGTAAAGCCCCCACTTTAATTGTGTGCCAAATGCCTGATAGAATTTGTTGTAGCTTTCCCTGTCACTTTCAAGCATCTTTTTAAGCTCGGTTGCGATTTTCTTTTCAATTGCCTTTGCGATTACTTTCAGCTGTTTGTCCTGCTGAAGCATTTCACGGGAAATATTTAATGAAAGGTCAGAGCTGTCTGCAAGGCCTCTCACAAAGCTAAAATAGTCAGGAAGCAAATCCTTGCACTTGTCCATAATAAGCACACCACTTGAATAAAGCTGCAAGCCCTTTTCATAATCTTTGCTGTAATAGTTAAAAGGTGCATGTGCGGGAATAAACATAAGTGCGTCAAAATTCACGCCGCCCTCTGCCTTTTGGCTGATAACCTTAAGCGGTTTTTCAAAATCGTAGTATTTTTCCTGATAAAAGTTTGCATATTCTTCTTCTGTTACCTCTTTTGCATTCTTTTTCCAAAGTGGCACCATACTGTTAAGAGTTTCATCCTCACACACTGTTTCGTATTCGTTCTCTGTACCCTCTTTAAGCTTCCGACTCGACACCATCATACGGATTGGGTAACGGATATAATCACTGTATTTTTTGATAAGCATACGAATTTTAAATTCTTCAAGGAACTCCGAGTATTTTACATCGTCGGTATCTTCTTTGATGGTAATGGTAATTTTTGTACCCACAGCATCCTTTTCGCATTCTTTGATTGTGTAGCCATCTGCACCTGATGATTCCCACACAAAAGCTTCGTCGCTTCTGTGAGCCTTACTTTCAACAACGATATTTTCAGCCACCATAAAAGCAGAATAAAATCCCACACCAAACTGACCAATAATGTCAATTTCAGGTTTTTCTTTATTTTCAGGATTATTTTTAAAATCAAAAGAACCGCTTTTTGCAATAACTCCAAGATTGTTTTCAAGTTCTTCCTTGGTCATACCGCAACCATTATCAGCAATAACAAGTTTTCGGTTATCCTTGTCGGGAGTAATTCTTATTTCATACTCCTCTTTGCCTAATTTTACGCTGTCATCAGTAAGAGAACGAAAATAAAGCTTGTCAATTGCGTCACTCGCATTTGAAATAAGTTCTCTTAAAAAGATATATTTTTCCGAATAAAGTGAATTAATCACAATATCTAAAAGTTTGGCAACTTCGGTTTGAAATTCTCTCTTTTCACTCATATTAAACTCCTAAAAAATTATTATAGATATTATATGGGTATAAAAAATATACTTCGCAAGATTTAAAACAATTAAATTTTACTTGCTTTTATAAATAAATAATACTATGTTGTTTAGCGTATTAATTTTAACATTATTTAGGAGATAATTTATGCCTTCAGTAGTAAATGATAGTTGCATTAAATGTAAAGTTTGTGCAAGCGTATGTCCTGTAGATGCTTTTCATGAATGTGAAACACAATTAGTTGTTGATCCTGATGTATGCATCGATTGTGGTGTTTGTATATCAGAATGCCCGCAAGGTGCAATTTGCAACGATTCTGAAGCAGAAGAAAGCGTTATAAAATTTAATGCAGAGCAAGCAAAAATTTGCCCAGGAGCAAACGAATAATTTTATTAAATTGCTAAAAAAACGGAGTTTATACTCCGTTTTTTAATATCCGAACTGATTCTTTTTAGAATTTTTAAGCAGTTTACCTATTATATCCGGCAAATCATCCTTTTGTTTAGATTCTATAATATTTATAATTTCGTGTTCCTTGGGCGTTAAATCTTGATTTATACCTATTGATGAATAATAATTATAGTCGTAATCATACAAGTTTTTCGCTTTTGCCAATTCTCTCTGTGATTGATAATATTTCGATAACTGTATATGAGCATTCGCCATCTGATGAGGATAAATATCTTCATCACCTATATTTATAATATTTTGATAAGCCCAAATAGCCTTACTATCAAACGAAGAAGCAGCATACATATCAGCAAGCCAAGTCG
>JAZNMD010000118.1:0-3030 GCA_045579385.1 Clostridia bacterium | reverse complement strand
CGATAAGCTTATGAACGACGTAGCTCCCAAGGACAGAGATATTGCAATGGTTTTCCAGAACTATGCTCTTTATCCTCATATGACAGTATTTGAAAACATGGCATTCGGTCTTAAGCTCAGAAAGACTCCTAAGGCTGAAATCAATAAGAGAGTTCACGAAGCTGCTCGTATCCTTGATATTGAACATCTTCTTGAAAGAAAGCCCAAGGCTCTTTCCGGCGGTCAGCGTCAGCGTGTAGCACTTGGTCGTGCTATCGTTCGTGAGCCCAAGGTATTCCTTATGGACGAACCTCTCTCCAACCTCGATGCTAAGCTTCGTGTACAGATGAGATCTGAGATTTCCAAGCTTCATCAGAGACTTCAGACAACATTCATCTACGTTACTCATGACCAGACAGAAGCTCTTACAATGGGTACAAGAATTGTTGTTATGAAAGACGGTATCATGCAGCAGGTTGATTCTCCTTCCGAGCTTTACAACCATCCTGTTAATATGTTCGTTGCAGGCTTCATTGGTTCTCCCCAGATGAACTTCTGTGATGCAGTAATTGCTAACGAAGATGGTAACATCTGCGTTAAATTCGGTTCAAACACAATTAAGCTTACAGCTGACAAAGCTGCAAAGGCTGAAAAGTATATTGGCCAGACAGTTGTTATGGGTATCCGTCCCGAAGACATTTATGATGACCAGGATTCTCTTGCAAAATATGCAGACAGCAAGGTAGATGCTGATGTTGAAGTAACCGAAATGATGGGTGCTGAAACATATCTTTACCTTGTAATTGATGGTATGAACTTTGTTGCTCGTGTTAAGGCTGACAGCGATGCTAAGATTAATACAACAATCAGCATTGCTATCGATCCTGAAAAGATTCATATCTTTGACAAGGAAACAGAGCAGGTTATCACAAACTAATCGTAAAATTTTAAAAGACCGCTTCGAAAGAAGCGGTCTTTTTTGCATTTTTTCAGTCCTTTTACAAATAATAAAGAAAAATATTTGAAAGGTTGATAAAAATGCAAAAAGATACACCGCTTACAAACGACACATTATCCTCCGACAGTGTTCTGGGTGAAAATATGAAACTTCTCATTCAGCACAAGGCATATCTTGAATTGACACAGGATGACGAAAAAAAGGAGGAACAGGAAGATGCCGATAAGAACTGACCTTACCCTTGAATTAAGAGAAATGTTTGCCGAAGAAATTGTGGGAGTGGAAAGTCTTGCCCACGACAACGACGGTATAACAGTAACTCATGTAAAAATAACAACAGACGAGGGTGCGGAAAAAATAGGTAAGCCCAAGGGGAACTATGTAACAGTTGAAATAGACAGAACAATTTTTGAAAATGATGATGTTTTTGACAGGGGGGCAAAAGCAGTAGGTGATGAACTTAAGAAACTGCTGTCGCCTATGGATTTGTCCTCTGTTCTCGTTGTGGGTCTGGGAAACAGATATATTACACCCGATTCCATCGGACCTAAAACCGTCAGTAAGGTTACAGTAACCCGTCATATCACAAAAGAGGGCGGTGCAGGCTATAATTTCAGCATTCGTCCGGTAAGTGCCATTGCTCCCGGTGTGCTTGGCATCACTGGCATTGAAACGGGAGAAATTGTGCAGGGAGTCAAAGAAAAATCAAATCCCTCTATCATCATTGCGGTAGACGCACTTGCCGCAAGAAATATTGATAGATTAGGCACAACTGTTCAGCTTTCTGATACGGGAATTTGTCCGGGAAGCGGAGTGGGAAACAACAGAAAAGAACTTACTGAAAAGACCATGGGAATCCCCGTCATTGCAATTGGAGTACCTATGGTTGTAGATGCGGTAACTCTTGTTTCAGATATGACCAAGGCAATGTCAGCAAATAACATGGAAAAAATTTCAGAAAATATTTCACGGCAAAACCAAAATATGATAGTAACTCCTAACGATGTTGACAGTATAAGTGAAAAGATTTCTGATATAATCTCGGAGGGGATAAATATGGCACTTCTTTCTTGAAAAAGCATTTTTTATATGGTAAAATATTTATAGACATATTCCGATGAGGGGTGTTTTTATGAGTATGATAGGATTGCACATTAGAAATATCAGAAAAAATTCAGGACTTAGCCTTGAGGGATTTGCCCGTGTTTTAGGCGTTGGGATTACTACCGTGAAAAATGTTGAAACGGGCTATCTTCCTGCGCCCGATATGAAATTCATTGAAAAAGTTTGCGAAGTTTTTGCCGTTTCCGTCGAAGAATTGACAAACTGCGTATCTCCCTCTGTTGGTGATGGCTCCAAAATTGTTCATGTAGCTGAATATATAAGCTGTGACAAACCATTTCTTCAGCCTGAACTGGTTGTGGAAAGTATGTTCCTCAGCCGTGATGAGCTTAGGGGATATGAGTATGTTGGGATAAAAATGAAAGATATGTCTATGATTGATTCTCACATCTGCCCCGGGGACAGCGTTATTGTGCGTATGGGTGATACTGTAAAAAACGGTGATAAGATTGCCTGCGTTTTTAAAGGTACTGACAGCCTTATCAGACGTGTATATATGAATGGTAATGAGGTTGTTCTCAAGGCTGATAATACAAGTGGACTTTATCCCGATATCAGGCTTGACAAGGAAAGGGATGAGTTCCATATAATCGGCAAGGTTATCCGTTGGATGCATAAAGACGAAGAAAATCACTAAATTCAAAAATCTTGCTTGATTTTTAGCGTAAATAGTAATATACTGTAATGTGGACGTGTTTTTTGCGCGTGGAATCAAAAAGAGAGGAAGCATTTTATGATATATTTGGACAATGCTGCCACAACAAAAATGAAAGACAGCGTTATAGCGGCTATGCTGCCCTACTTTTCTGAAACTTTCGGAAACGCATCGTCAACATATACTTCAGCCGGTCAGGCGGCGAGAAAGGCTCTTACGGAAGCTCGTGGTAAGGTTGCATCCGCAATCGGCGCAGATGAAAAGGAAATCTTTTTCACAAGCGGCGGAAGTGAGGCTGACAACTGGGCGATAAAAG
>JAZNMD010000117.1:0-5292 GCA_045579385.1 Clostridia bacterium | reverse complement strand
TGTAATCCCCACTGCTAAAGCATCAATACTTGTTGCAATTGCAAGCGGAAGCATCTCGGGCACTGAAAATGAATCATTCAGCTTTTCCGCCTCTTCCCTTGATTCCTTTATCATATTGAGGCCTATTACCGAAAGAAGAATAAAAGCAATCCAATGGTCAATGCTTGTTATAAGGCTTTGAAATCTGATGCCCAGCCAATATCCCAACAAAGGCATCAAAGCCTGGAATCCTCCAAAATATAACCCTGTAACAACAGCATTGCTGCTTTTCAGCTTTTTACTTGACAGTCCCTTGCAAACAGATACCGCAAATGCATCGGCAGAAAGTCCCAAGGCAATAACAAACAATTCCCAAAACTGCATATTTCTAAAACCTCCATAAACATTTTATACACTAAAATAAAAAAAGACGTAACCCACCCGCAAAAGCTGCAGATAAGTCTCGTCGATTAAGATAGCACCAGGTCAAAGCCATTATGTTGACGCCATCGCACCATCGCTTATGTGCCGACTACTCCCTTATTCCTTTTCTATATTACCAAATAAAAATCTATTTTGCAATACGAAAAAATTTTTTTTATTTAAAAAATGCAAAAAAATACGCGTATTGGGCGAAAATATTAAAATAACTATTTGATTTTTTTGTAAAATATGTTATATTACAATGAATGTATCTTAGGGAAAAACGAATTTTTCGTCTTTCGCTGCCAAACATAACATTTGGCAGGGAAATTGTAAAACAATTTCCCGATACTTTATTCAAACTAGGTTCTTGAAAGTTACTTTTTATAAAAGCAACTTTCTTAGCCGCAATAAAGCAGCATAAAAACATTGATTGCATCAATGTTTTGATAAAGAACCGTCGTTATCTAAAATATATTCCTGGGAGGAGTTTTTATTGAAATTTCATCATCAAAAAAGGGACGCGATTCTTTTACATTTTGAAACAAATCAGGAAACAGGTCTGTCAAAAAGCAAAGCAGCTGAGTTGCTTTCATCTTTTGGCCCAAATCGTTTGAAAGAGACTAAACGAAAATCCACATTCAGTCGTTTTTTAGAGCAATTTAAAGATGTAATGATTTTGATTCTACTTGCAGCGACAGCAATATCCTTTGCGATTGCTTGCATAGAGAAAAACCCCGCTGAATTCTTTGAACCCGCTCTTATTCTTCTTATCGTGATAATAAATGCCATAATGGGCGTTATGCAGGAAAGCAAAGCAGAAAAGGCACTTGAAGCCCTGAAAAATATGTCTGCACCACATGCACGTGTTATCAGGGACGGGACGGAATCCATAATAGATGCTTCATTGCTTGTCCCTGGAGATATAATCCGTCTTGAAGCAGGCGACTTCATCCCGGCAGATGCACGCCTTTTAAAAAGTGTGAGCCTTAAATCCGAGGAGTCCGCTCTCACAGGAGAATCAGTTCCCTCAGAAAAAAATTCTGAGGATGACATTTTGGAGGATGCACCATTAGGGGACCGCACTAATATGGTATTTTCAGGTTGCAGCATAACCTACGGAACAGCTCTTGCTGTTGTGACCGCAACGGGAATGAACACCGAAATGGGCAAAATTGCAAATCTTCTTGACAGCGAAAACGGCTCGCAGACCCCCTTGCAAAAAAAGCTTTCACAGCTTGGAAAATATTTGGGTGTTTTGGCAATCTTAGCTTGTGCTGTAATTTTTGTTGTTGGTATTTCAAATAATATTCCACCTTTAAAAATCTTTATGACAGCTATATCTCTGGCTGTTTCCGCAATACCGGAAGGACTTCCCGCTATTGTCACAATTGTTCTTTCCATCGGTGTTGAACGTATGGTAAAACGTGGAGCTCTTATACGCAAACTTCCTGCTGTTGAAACTCTTGGGAGTGCCTCGGTAATATGTTCCGACAAAACAGGCACATTAACACAAAACAAAATGACCCTTGTCAAAGCATATACCGACGAAGACTCCGATATTTCAGATATATCTGACAGGAATACAGTTTCTGTCAACAAGCTGCTGAAGCATGCCGCACTTTGCTGCGATGGAGCAGTTGTCTTTACTGAAGATGGCGAACAGCACATTGGAGACCCAACCGAAACCGCCATTGTTCTTGCCGCTCACAAAGCAGGGTTTAAAAAAGAGGAACTCTCCCTTAATTATCCCCGACTTGCAGAGCTTCCGTTTGACTCTGACCGCAAGCTCATGACCACGATAAATGACATTGACGGGCACTTAATAGTAATTGTCAAAGGAGCCTTCGATGTTCTTTCAGAAAGATGCATAAAAGGTAATATCGAAAAAGCAAAAAGCTTTACTGAAAAAATGAGTGAGAACGCTTTCAGAGTGCTTGCGGTGGCTTACAAGGAAATAGATAGTCTCCCGGCTAATCCAACATCTGAGGAGCTTGAAAATAATCTTATCTTTATGGGACTTGTAGGTATGATTGACCCGCCCCGGCCCGAAGCCAAGATTGCTGTTGGAACTTGTCTTAAAGCAGGCATAAAACCTGTTATGATTACCGGAGACCATATAGTTACAGCCACCGCAATTGCAAAAGAATTAGGTATATTCCAGGATGGCGACCGTGCCATAACTGGCAAAGAACTTGACCAGATGACAGATTCTGAGCTCGACCAGGCTGTTGAGAGCATTTCCGTTTATGCACGAGTTTCCCCAGAAAACAAAATCCGCATTGTAAAAGCATGGCAACGTCTTGGCAAAGTTGTTTCTATGACAGGCGACGGCGTAAACGATGCCCCGGCACTGAAGGCTGCGGATATTGGCTGTGCGATGGGCATTACGGGCACAGACGTTGCAAAGGGAGCCGCTGATATGACTCTTACAGATGACAACTTCGCGACCATTGTTGAAGCTGTTCGCGAAGGTCGTGGTATTTATGCAAACATCAAAAAGGTTATAGGCTTTCTTTTAGGCACAAATATCGGAGAAGTTATTACCGTGTTCTGTGCTATGCTGTTTTGGCACAAAACACCACTTCTCTCAATGCAGCTTTTGTGGATAAATCTTGTTACAGACAGCTTGCCCGCAATTGCCTTAGGTATGGAAGATGTGGAATCAGATATAATGCTTCATAAACCTCGCCCTAAAACTGAAGGGATATTTGCTCATGGTCTTGGTGTAAGGATTGTTCTGCAAGGTTTTATGTTTGCGATTCTCACTCTTATAGGTTTTTATCTTGGAGAACAAACAACAAAAATGCTTGAGGGTGGGCAAACTATGGCATTTATCGTGTTAGCCCTTTCTCAAGTGGTGCAGGCGTTCAATATGCGTTCGGGGCATTCCCTGTTCAAAACAGGATTTTTTACCAACAAACGTCTTAATATATCTGCTCTTGTTTCTGTAGTTTTGGTTTTGCTTGTCATCTTCACGCCTTTAAGAGTGGCCTTTGGGTTGTTGCTTTTGCCACCACAGCTTTATCTCATAGCTTTGGTTCTCGTTTTTGTGCCACTGGTTGTGATGGAACTTTCAAAACTGCTTGGCATCATAAAAAGCAAATAATACACTTTTTAATAAATCATTATTACAAAAAGGAGTTTTAATATGTATCAACTTTACGGAGACGGAATTCACGATGATTATCCTGCAATACAGGAGATGGTTGACAGCGGAGTGTGCGAGGTTCGGCTTCCTGAGCCTGAAAAGTTTTATCTTATTTCCAAAACAATCACGCTACCATCCAACTTCAAATTAACCTTGCCCAGATATGCAGAAATCCGCCTGGCGGATAACGCCAACTGTGTAATGCTTAGCAACAAGCTTACCCCTGCTTTTCAGGAACGTTTGCCCGAAGATCTAACTCCTCTTTGCAAACAACTTTGGTTCCACGTAAACGAATATTCTCCCGATATCGCTCACACATCAAAAAATATTGAAATTTCAGGCGGTATCTGGAACTTCAACAACCTTAACCAGCTTCCAAATCCTGAGCAAGCACTTACCTACGAACCTTATGGATACACGGGCGACGGAATGTTTTTTTACAACGTCAAAAATATCAAGCTTTCGCAAATGACGTTTAAAGACCCTGTACATTATGGCGCAACCTTTGACAGAGTATCCTACTTTACTGTTGAAGACATAACCTTTGATTATAACCACGGAAATCCTTGTGCAGTCAATATGGATGGTGTTCATTTTAATGGTAACTGCAATTTTGGCTATATACGTAACCTGAAAGGCACTTGCTACGATGACCTTGTGGCACTGAATGCTCACGAAGGCTCCGCAGGACCTATAACAAATATCGAAATCGATGGTCTCTTTGCCGAGGATTGTCACAGTGCTGTCCGCCTTTTAAATGTTCATGAGGACATTGAAGACATCCATATTTCAAATGTGTACGGAACATATTACCAATACTGCATCGGTCTTTCCAAGTATTATCCTGGCGAAACCACAGGCCATTATAACGGAATATATCTTGACAATATCTGTGCTTCAAAGGCAGAAAGACTGCCATTTCATTGCAAGGGTGATTCCTATGTGTTCCCTCTTATATGGATTCAGGAAGACACAATTGTCAGAAAGCTTGCAATCAACAAGTTTCATCGAAGCGAGCGTATAAACCCTGTTGAAACAATTTATGTCGGCTCAACCACACAGATTGATAATCTGACTTTAAACGACATAAACACCGAAAACTCAACCGGCGAGCCTATGCCTCTTATTGTGAACAAGGGACATATTCAAAACTTCTTCGCACGTAACATCTTTGCCGATGGAGACGAAGAAATTGTCTGCGAAGGGAAAATTGAAGAAGTTTTATAATAAGCAAAAGCATCGACTAAAGTCGATGCTTTTTTTATGCGAAAGTCGAAATCTGTCTGTCAGTTCTTTCTCAACTATCTCATACGTCCTATTACTATTCCATATACAATGCCGATTACAGCATATGGTATCAATAAAAGCAAACAGATGACCGAGCTGACTGGTTGAAGAAAAATACTTATCACAAACAACAGTCCCATAACAACTGTTTCATAACCCAAAAATCTGTTAATTTTTTTCGCTTTTTCTGTTTCTATCTCATAGTTTTTTACCCGAACAAATTTTGGAAGATAATTACCAATTACAAGAAGAATAATTCCCACTATAAGCGAAACAGCCTTTCTTATATCCAGATTCCATCCAAGACCGTATCCCAAGGTTATTACTTGCAAAACAACTGAAAGGCATGGAACAATCCATTTAGTTACTGCAACAAACTTTTTTCTGTCTCCATATTTATATGCATTGATGTCGTTGATAACACAAGAAACTGCCTGCAAAACTATCATTAG
>JAZNMD010000116.1:0-5731 GCA_045579385.1 Clostridia bacterium | reverse complement strand
TCTTTCTGCAATGGCACAGCTTTTTCCGCCTGGTGCTGCACACATATCAATTACAAATTCGCCAGGTCTTACATCAAGCACCTCTACCGCTTTTTGTGACGACAAATTTTGCAAGGAATAAAAGCCTTTAGTATAAGCATCAGATTTATCAACATTGAGCCTGCCTGAAACGATAAGTGCATTATCAAACCCATCAACGGATGTGCAGCCTATATTTTCCTTGCCAAGTGCATCTGAAAGCTCTTTGGGAGAGCATTTAAGAGAGTTAACCCTTATTGCCGGGCTGTGAGCTTTTTTATTTTCTGCAAACAGCTCTTTGCAACGCTTTTCCCCATATTCATCAAGCAGTTTTTTTGTTATCCATTCGGGATATGAAAATTCCAAGGATAAGTCTTTCACAATATCTCCCGTTTTTGGGAATGAAAAGCTCTCTTTCCCTCTTGCCGCAGCACGTAAAACTCCATTAACAAACCCTGCACCTGCACCGTGGGAATACTTTTTGGCTAAGATAACAGCTTCATTGCACGCCGCACTTTGCGGAATTTTGTCCATATAATAAATCTGGTATATACCCATTCTGAGTATATTTAAAACCCACAGCGTCATTTTTTTTATTTTAAGCTTTGAAAACTGTGAAATTATATAATCAATTGCACTTTTCTCCGAAACAACGCCATATATAAGTTCAGTAACAAGACCTTTATCTGCCGCAGAAAGCTCTTTTCGGGACAATGCCTCCTTAAGTGCGGCATTTGTATAAGAAGCAGATTTATCAATATTATAAAGTGCTTTAAGAACAGCCTCTCTCGCCGTCATAATTTTCTCCATTCTGCCGCATAGCACAGCTTAATCTCTGTTTCGTCCAAAACCAACTATTGAAAGCAATCTCAAAAGGTTGGCAATTGCAACCGCTGCAGACGCAACATATGTCATAGCAGCAGCACTGAGAACCTTTTTAGAAGCCGCAATTTCCTGAGTATCAAGAATCCCATTGTTTTCCAGTGTTTTTATCGCTCTTCCCGACGCATTAAACTCAACCGGAAGAGTTATAAGCTGAAATAGTACAACAAGACCGAAAAGAATTATTCCAAACTCTGCAAGTCCCGTCATACCCATTAAAAGTCCGATTATAGCCAAAGGCCACGCCGCATATGACGCAATCTGAACAACCGGAACTATCGCATTTCTAACTTTGATAGGTGCGTAACCCTCAGCGTGCTGAACAGCGTGTCCTACCTCGTGTGCTGCAACCCCTATTGCCGCAACAGATGTGCTTGAATAAGTGGAGTCTGACAGCCTTATAACATTATTCTTAGGGTCGTAATGATCCGTCAGGTTTCCGCTTACCTTTTCCACCATTATATTCTGAAGCCCATTTATATCCAGAATATGTCTTGCAATCTGTGCACCTGTGTAACCTTTTTTGTTACCAACCGTTCTATATTTGTTGAAAGTTGAGTTAACCTTAGTCTGTGCATACATCGCAAAAATCAATGCAGGCATAACCAAAACAATATAAGTAATATCTATTCCGTAAAAATAACCCATTGTTAAGCCCTCACTTTAAAAAATTATTTTAAGATTTCTCCTTTATCAATCGTGTGTCCGTTGAGATAATCTTTTACCATCATCCTTTTTGAGCCATGGAACTGAACCTCGGTTGCAAGTATTTTAATTCCATCACCGCAAAGGATATAAAGCCCATCTGTATTGACGTCCACAATTTGTCCTGCTTTCCCAGTTGCCTTGCCCGAAAGCTCCGCTTTGCTTATTTTAAGGATTTCATCCTTATACAAAGTATGTGCAATCGGCCAGGGATTCATCCCACAAATAAGCCCCAATACTTCTTTGGCGCTTTTTGACCAGTCTATCCTTGCGGTTTCTTTGCTTATCATTGGAGCATAAGTCGCCTCATCATCATTTTGCTTTTTGCGGATAAGTTTTCCTTGTTCCGCCAGACTTACTGTTTCAAGCAGCACCTCAGCTCCCATTATCGTAAGTCTGTCGTGAAGTTCTCCTGCAGTTTCGCCATCTTTAATTTTTGTTTCTGCTTTTAAAAGCATATCCCCGGTGTCAAGACCTTTTTCCATAAGCATCGACGTTATACCCGTCTTTTCCTCTCCGTTTACAACAGCCCATTGTATAGGGCCTGCACCTCTGTACTTGGGAAGAAGTGATGCGTGAACATTCACGCATCCATACTTAGGAAAGTTCAATATATATTCGGGCAGTATTTTCCCATATGCCACAACAACAATCATTTCAGGCACAAGTCTTTCAAGCACTGCCTGTAATTCAAAATTTTTCAGGCTTTCAGGCTGAAAAACTTCAATTTCATTTTTTTGCGCCACAACCTTTACGGGTGGTGGTGTAAGTTTGTGTCCTCTGCCTTGTGGCTTATCGGGTTGTGTTACCACTCCACATACATCGTGGCCGTCATCTATCAAAGCTTCAAGACACGGTACCGCAAATTCAGGGGTACCCATATAAAGAATTCTCAAAATTTTTCCGTCCTCTCCTGGAATTTAGTCTCCCTCAACCTCTATCCATTGGTCAACCAATCTCATAAACATATTTCCGTCAAGATGGTCTGTTTCGTGACAGAACGCACGGGCAAGCAGTTCCTCGCCCTCATATTCATGCCACACTCCATGTCTGTCCTGAGCCTTTATTTTTACCCAGTTGGGTCTTTTAACCATACCAAACTGACCAGGGTAACTGAGGCATCCCTCTGCACCGTACTGTTCGCCCTTTGTCTCGATAATTTCAGGGTTTACAAGCTCATATGGGGCATCATCAAGATCAATAACAACAACCCGTCTCAAAACCCCTACCTGAGGTGCAGCAAGACCTACCCCACCTGAATCGTAAAGCGTATCAAAAAGGTCATCAAGCAAAGTGCTGAGCCTTTCGTCAAATTTTTCTACTTTCCTGCATTTTTTTAAAAGCACGTCATCGCCGTGCGTAACTATTTTTCTTATTGCCATATTACTTACCAACCTTATCTGAAAGTTTTAATACATATTTATAGGATTTATGTCTATCGTCAGATAAACCTCCCTGCTTTTCTTTTCAAAGTCTTCATAAATATCACGCAAAAAAGAACGAAGTTCATCTGCTGACTTACATTTAATCAGTATTCTGTGTCTGTAATTGTTTCGTATTTTTTCAATAGGAGCAGCCGCCGGTCCAATAATTGAATAAATATTGCTGTTTCCTTTTGAGTACCCTGCAGTCTCCTCACCGATTTCTGTAGCAGAAGCCTTTACCATTTCTTCATTTTCGCCGGTAATCATAATATATATTATGTCACAAAATGGCGGATAATTCAACCTTTTTCTTTGTATTATCTCATTTTCATAAAAGTCTTCGTAGTTGTGAGTTTTTGCATATTTAATGGTTGAATTAAAAGGCTGATAGGTCTGTATTATCGCTCTGCCCGCAAGACTTCCTCTGCCTGCTCTTCCGCACACCTGAGTAAACAGAGAAAAACTGCGTTCGTTTGCTCTGAAATCATCAACCGCCAACGCTGTGTCCGCCGCAAGAACGCCAACAAGCGTCACATCGTGAAAATCAAGACCCTTCGTTACCATCTGCGTACCAAGCAATATATCCATTCCGTCTCTTTGAAATTCATCAAGGATTTTCTCGTGTCCGCCTTTCTGGGCAGTTGTATCCGTATCCATACGCAAAACACCTGCTGTGGGGAACAAGCTTTTAAGCTCTTCTTCTATCTTTTGCGTTCCTGTGCCGAAATATTTTATATAATGCGAACCACACGCCGGGCACACCTTGACATTCTGGATTGTATAACCACAATAATGGCAGGATAACGAATCCCTCTTTTTGTGATATGTCATAGCAATGCTGCAATCAGGACAATTTATAACCTCGCCACATTCCCGACAGGACACAAAAGTTGAATATCCCCTGCGGTTTAAAAACAATATTGTTTTTTCGCCATTATCCAGGTTCTTTTGAATTTCTCTTTGCAATTTAAGGCTGAGCGGCGATTTGTTTTTGTTGTTAAAAAGTTCGCCTCTCATATCCACAATGTTTACCTCGGGCAATGCTCCCTCATTGTATCTTTTTGTCATTTCCAGAAGTGTATATCCGCCCGTTTTTGCTCTGTAATATTCTGTTACCGAAGGGGTCGCAGAAGCAAGCAACAAAACAGCATTCTCAGTCTTTGAAAGCTTTTCAGCAACCTCAATTGCGTGATATCTTGGCGTTGTTTCTGACTTGTAACTGTTTTCGTGCTCCTCGTCAAGAATTATTATTCCTATATTATCCATAGGTGCAAATATTGCCGACCTGGCACCAACAACAACCCGCACCTCGCCATTTTTTATTTTGTTCCACTGGTCAAAGCGTTCCCCAGCAGAAAGTGCACTGTGCATAACCGCAACACGATTTCCGAATCTTCCCACAAACCGTTGCACCATCTGTGGTGTAAGCGATATCTCAGGCACCAGCATAATTGCGTTTTTGCCTTTTTCAAGCACTCGGTCAATGGTCTGAAGAAACACCTCTGTCTTGCCGCTGCCCGTAACACCACGGAGCAAAAATCTTTCATTTTTCTCCTCGTCAACAGCTAAGTACAAGGCCTTTAAAACCGTCTTTTGTTCCTCGGTTGGGTTATACGCCTCAGTTCTTTCGTAACGCGTCTCATCATACGCTTCTCTTACAATCTGTTCGCTTTCAATACGTACAATCCCGAGTCTTTCCAATGCTTTCAGCGCATCATAGCTACCGCCATACTCTTTAATAAGTTTTGAAACGGGCACATCATCATTCATTAAGAGAGCCTCAATAACTCTTGCTCTGGCAACTGCTCCTTTTTGGCGAAGCTCCTCTTTCAGCAAAAAGGCTTCATCACGCTCCATCACAAGAGAAGCAAATCTGGCAGTTTTTTCTTTAGTTCCTGATACCATTCCCGGTGGCAAGATAAGCCTGATAGCTTGGTAAATACTGCAAAAATACCTTTGACTAATCCAAAGACATAATTCAAGTGCTTTTGCCGAACACACAGGGCTATCCCCGATAAAGCTTTGTACCGCCTTCAGCTTTTTAAAGTCGCTGTTTGAGGAAATTCCTACAACAATCCCCTCAACGCAGTTATTCCTAAACCCAAACGGTACACGAACTCTCATCCCCTCAGACATTTTTTCAACCAATGTTTCAGGGACTTCATAGTCAAAAATACGGTCAATATTCTGTTCTTTGTTATTTAGAACTACCTTTGCAATCATATCTCTTTTATTCTATCCAAAATTATATTTGCTATTTCAAATTTATCCTTAATTCCTGTTTTTTCGCAATTACCCGATTTATCAATCAATGTAATTGAATTTGTGTCGCCTTTAAAGCCCGCACCATCTTCATTTAAGGCATTTGCCGCAATCAGATCAAGACCTTTCCTTAAAAGCTTGTTTTTTGCGTTTTCCTCTAAATTTTCAGTCTCCATACAAAAGCCAACAAGGATTTTCTTTCCTGAATATTTTTTGCCGAGGGACGCCAGAATGTCTTTATTTTCTTCAAGACTTATACAGTCCATTTTCCCTTTTTTTATTTTCTGTTCAGCAATTGTTTTTGGTTTATAATCCGCAACAGCTGCTGCTTTTATTATTATATCAGCATCCTCTGCTGCATCCATCACAGCCTTATACATATCATCAGCAGACTGCACTTTTACCGCATTAACACCATCAGGGACAGATGCTGTGCAGTT
>JAZNMD010000115.1:0-3323 GCA_045579385.1 Clostridia bacterium | reverse complement strand
GCTTTTGGCAAAAGTCGTGCCAAGATGGCCCTTGACGACAAAAACAAGAAAACATTTGATGATGTTGCAGGCGAGGACGAGGAAAAGGAAGAACTTCGCGAAATCGTTGAATTCCTTAAAAACCCACAGAAATTCCGTGAGCTTGGTGCAAGAATTCCAAAAGGATTCCTTTTGGTTGGCCCTCCGGGAACAGGTAAAACTCTGCTCGCAAAGGCTGTTGCCGGCGAGGCAGGCGTTCCATTCTTCTCTATATCAGGCTCTGACTTTGTTGAAATGTTTGTAGGTGTGGGTGCTTCCCGAGTTCGTGATCTTTTTGACCACGCAAAGAAGAACGCCCCTTGTATCATCTTCATAGATGAGATTGACGCTGTGGGCAGACAGCGTGGTGCAGGTCTTGGTGGCGGGCACGACGAAAGAGAGCAAACCCTTAATCAGCTGTTGGTTGAAATGGACGGATTTACCCTTAACGAAGGTGTTATAGTTATCGCTGCAACCAACCGTCCCGACATTCTGGACAGTGCACTTCTCCGTCCCGGTCGTTTTGACCGTCAGGTATTGGTTGACGCTCCTGATGTAAAAGGAAGAGAAGAAATTCTTAAGGTCCACGCAAAAGGTAAGCCCCTGGCTCAGGACGTGAAACTTGATATTCTGGCTAAAACCACAGTCGGCTTCACAGGTGCTGACCTTGAAAATCTTGTAAACGAAGCAGCACTTCGTGCAGCAAAGCTCGGTCAGAAAGAAATCACAATGTTTGACCTTGAGGAATCTATCATGAAAGTCATTGCAGGCCCCGAGAAGAAAACCCGTGTTGTTACCGAAAAGGAACGCAAACTGACAGCTTATCACGAAGCAGGTCACGCAGTTGTTTCCAAATTCTTGCCCACTCAGGACAGGGTGCATCAGGTATCCATCATTCCACGTGGCAGAGCAGGCGGATACACGCTGTCGCTTCCTAAAGAAGACACATCATATACCTCCAAAACAGAAATGTTTGAAGAAATTGTTTCTCTTCTGGGCGGCAGAGTTTCAGAACAGCTGTTCCTTGACGACATCAGCACCGGAGCATCGAACGATATTGAGCGTGTAACAAAAATTGCTAAGAATATGATTGTTAAATATGGTATGAGTGAGGCACTTGGCACCCGTACCTTTGGCAGCAGCAATGACGAAGTGTTTATCGGACGTGATTTTGGTCATGCTAAGGATTACAGTGAGGATGTTGCCTCGAAGATAGATGAAGAAATCAAGAGCATTGTTGATTCAGCCTATGCAAAATGTCAGGAGATTTTGTCCGAGCAAAAGGACAAAGTAATCGCTACCGCTGAGTTGCTTTTGGAAAAGGAAAAAATCGACGCAGACGAGTTTGAAGCATTATTTAAAGAAACGCCTGCTGAAGATATCGAGACCAAAGCAGACGACATCAAAGATTCCGTTAGTGAGTCTCAGCAAAACACACAAGAAGGATAATTTTTACAGACAAAAGGATAAGATTTTAAAATGGACAACAGGACAAAACGTTTGGGGGAAGCCCCCATCGGCAAGCTTCTTTGGAGCTTTTCCGCCCCCGCAATTGTCGGGATGATTGTAAATGCGATATATAATGTAATTGACAGAATTTTCGTAGGTCAAGCAGTAGGTGACAAAGCACTTGCTGCTTTGTCCTTTGCATTCCCTTTTATGACTGCCATCATGGCGGTTGCTATGCTTGTGGGCCTTGGTGGCACCTCACTGGTGGCAATCAGTCTTGGTGAAGGCAACCACAAAAAAGCGACTAAAATTCTTGCGAATGTATGCGTTTTTTCAGGGGTGCTTGAGGTATTTGTCTCGATACTGTCTTATATATTTTTAAAACCGCTTCTTCGCCTTTTCGGCACTCCTGATGGCGAAATTATGGCTTATGCCTGCGAGTATATGCAGATTGTTCTGGCAGGCTCGGTTTTTCAGGGCATAGGATTTTCACTCAACGCAATTATACGTTCAGACGGAAGTCCCAAAATGGCAATGATTTCAATGATGGCAGGTGCAATTACCAACATTATTCTTGACTGGCTTTTCACAATGGTCTTCCCGTTGGGAGTAGCAGGTGTTGCTATCGCAACAGTCGCAGGTCAGCTTGCCACAATGATATGGGTGCTTTACTACTTCACAAAGAAAAGTAACATAAGGCTAAGCTTCAAAGGCTATCGTCCTGATTTTTCGCTTATGTCAAAAACAATGTTTATCGGCATTTCGCCCGCACTTGTTCAGCTTGCCATGGCTTGCGTAAACATTCTTTACAACAATCTTCTGATGCGTTATGGCGGAGATATCGCAGTTTCGGCGTTCTCGGTTTACAACAGTGCAATGACAATTGCAATTATGCCGATTTTTGGTATAAATCAAGGAGTTCAGCCAATTGTCGGCTACAACTATGGTGCAAAAAACTTTGACCGTGTACGCAAAACAATGAAATACGGTGTAATTTCAGCAACCATACTTGTAGTTTCTGGCTCTGTTCTGATAAGGCTGTGGCCTGAACAGATAGTACGTGCATTCAATTCCTCCCCTGAGCTTATCCGTCTTGGCAAGCAGGCCCTTATAGTAAACACCTTGGGACTCCCGCTGGTTGGTGCACAGATTATATGTTCCAATTACTTCCAGTACATAAATAAGCCAAAAGCAGCAACATTTATGAGTCTTTCAAGACAATGTCTGTTTCTTATTCCAGCACTATTTTTAATGCCGCACTTCTTTGGCCTTAACGGAATTTTTTACGCACAGCCATTGTCCGATGTGATTTCAGCTTTGGTTTCTGTAACATGGGTTTCAATTTCGTTGAAAAAGTTGGGTAAAGATAACCCTTCAGTATAAATTTAAGGAATGAGTTTTATGAAAAAATCCATAAAAATCAAATGTCCTGCAAAGGTAAATCTCACTCTTGATGTTGTGAGTCGCAGAGATGACGGGTATCATAATCTTGAAATGATTATGCACACAATCCGTCTGTTTGACATTATCAATATTTCTTTTGCCCCCTCACAAACGACTGAAATTCTGGTTGCAAGTAACTCTCAGATACTCCCAACCGATGACCGCAATCTTTGCGCAAAAGCCGCCCGCTTGTTTCTTGAAGCAGCAGGGTTATCTGCTGAAATTAGTATTTCAATCAAAAAAAATATTCCTATCGGGGCAGGTCTTGGCGGTGGCTCGTCTGACGCTGCAGGAACTCTCCTTGCATTAAACAAGCTTGCAGGGAATGTTGTTTCGGTTCCGACCTTGTGTGATTTAGCAAAAAAGCTTGGTGCCGATGTTCCGTTCTTCCTCTATGGTGGCTGTATGCTTGC
>JAZNMD010000114.1:0-4359 GCA_045579385.1 Clostridia bacterium | reverse complement strand
TCTGAGAATATAGCTTTAAATCCGGTCTGATTGAGGAAGTTCACAACTGCCTGCATTGCAGTTGTTCCGCCGCCAAAAATGTTATCAATAACAATTTCTTTTACCTCCGGCGCTGTCGCAAGGTCAACAGTTGTTGCATCTGTTGTCATATACTGAAGTGCAAGTCCGAATTTCGGGAGCTTGTCCGGATCATAGTTTGCTATTTGTGCAGGGAAAATAAATTCCACTTCGGCACCTGCCTCTACTGTTGCAGGCATCATTTCCTGCTGAACCTGACCGAAGATTATTTCGTTTTGGTCATAATCAAGTCCGGCAATCGCAAAATATATTGATTTGTTTGTTGTGTTTGCAACCGAGAAGCTGAGTTCAGCTTCTTCTTCATTATAGCTCGGGTTTTTTACGACAAGTGATGTGTCATTCTGAGGAGCTTCTGCAAAGCAGGTAAGCATTGAGCAAGCTATCATCATTATCGCAAGAAATCCTGTAAATAATCTCTTTTTCATAATTTCAAAAGCCTTTCTACACAATTTTAATATGTCCGCCACAGGTGTGCGGGTTTAATGTACGTATTAATTATTGGATTGTGCAAAGAGCAGTGCCGGCCTCAACAGCCTGACCTGCTGAAACCATAACAGCAGTAACTGTTCCGTCAGCACCTGCCATAATTTCGTTCTCCATCTTCATAGCCTCTAAAATCATGAGAACCTGACCTCTTTGAACTGTGTCGCCAGCCTTAACATTTACTGCAACAATTGTTCCTGGCATCGGGCTGTTAACAGCTTCGCCTTCGCCGCTTGCAACAGGTGCAGGATTAGCTGCCGGAGCGGGAGCCGGTGCTGCTGCGGGAGCTGTCGGAGCTGCTGCCTTTGCAGGAGCCTTAGCCTCTGCTTCACTTACCAATTCAATTTCAATTTCATAAGCTGTACCATTTACATTTACTCTATACTTTTTCATTATTTTTCCTCCATAGGTTAATTTTTAAAAAGTTTTACTAAATAACAGGGGTTGTCCGATTATACACGTTTAAAGGATAAAACCTTTATATTTGATGCCTCGGTCCCCAGCTCATGTGCGATGCATGCACATATGCCCGCAATAGCCGCAGCTTTTTCTGCCGGTGCTAAATTTACTGCGGGTGCTACACTTGTTGCTTCTTTTTTAGGAGCTGGCGTGCTCTCAGATTTGGCATTTGCACCTACAAGCTTCATCACTTTGCTGAGAACAACACAGATAAGCACGATACAAATAAGGCCTGTAAATACTGTTCCCATACCCATAATACATACAAATGCGTTTGAAAGTTCTGTCATTTTTCTCTTCCTTTCCTGTATTTTTCATGCAAGAGGAAAGGACAAATCAACATTCGCCCTTTCCTCCATTGTTATCATATTTATAATATAAACTTGTCGTGAATTGCCTGAACAGCTTTTTCAGCATTCTTTACATTGATAAGAACTGAAATTTTTGTTTCTGATGTTGAAATCATATGGATATTAATACCTGCTTCAAAAAGAGCTTCAAACATAGTTGCGGCAACGCCCGGATTATTAACCATTCCAACTCCGACGATTGAAACCTTGCTGATGTCCTCACGATGTGTAATTTCTTCATAACAAAGAGTGTCCTTTGCAGCTTCCAAAAGATCCAAAGCTTCCTGCATATGATTTTTGGTAACAGTAAAGGATATATCCTTTTTACCTTCTCTGCCGATTGACTGAAGAATAATATCTACATTTATGCCTCTTTGAGAAAGCATTGAGAATACTTTGAATGCAATACCAGGCTTATCTTCAAGCCCAACTATAGCTATACGGGCAACGTCATTATCCCTTGCCACACCTCTGATTAACATTTTTTCCACAGAAATCGCCTCCTTGACTATTGTTCCTTCTACTTTTTTAAAACTCGATTTAACTTCCAGCTTTACACCGTACTTCTTTGCCATCTCAACTGAACGATTGTGAAGAACATTCGCACCCAGACTTGCCAGGTCCAGCATTTCGTCATATGTTATAGCATCCAGTTTCTTTGCGTTGGGTGCAATACGTGGGTCAGCAGTATAAACACCATCTACGTCGGTGTAAATTTCACACTTGTCAGCCTTAAGAGCCGCCGCAATTGCGACTGCCGAAGTATCACTTCCGCCTCTGCCAAGGGTTGTTATGTTGTCATACTTATCAACGCCCTGGAATCCTGCCACGATAACTATCTTCTTCTTGTCAAGCTCAGCAAGCAGCCTTTCGGTGTCTATCTTATGAATTCTTGCATTGCCTGCATTGGAATTTGTCTGAAATCCTGCCTGCCATCCTGTGAGAGAGATAACGGGAGCACCGATTTTCTCAATTGCCATTGCAAGCAGTGCAACTGAAATTTGCTCGCCTGATGAAAGCAGCATATCCATCTCTCGCTTTGATGGATTAGCATTTATTTCATTCGCCTTTTCAATCAAATCATCCGTTGTGTCCCCCTGAGCTGATACAACCACAACAACGCTGTTGCCTTCACGATAAGTATCAACTACTCTGTTTGCCACATTTACTACCTTGGCAGCATCCGCAACTGAGCTGCCGCCGAACTTCTGAACTATAATTGCCAAAGTCAAACCCTCCTATATTTTTTACAGCAATTTAAAAAACCGCCTTAATTTGCTTAATTTAATCAATAATTCTCATTGTTGCCAAGGCTGTGCAGCCCGAAAGACTTTGTTTGAATTCCTCAAGCTGAGTCCTTGTTTTTTCTTCTGTAAGAACAGCAAACTCATTTTCTGATTTATCTGAAAATGCCACTATTCGGCAATCGGGAATATTTGCGGGGGCTTTCCCCTCAAATCGTATGTAATAAGGATACTTTATATCGTCGCCCGAAGACTGATATTCTTCTTCATACCTATCCCATTTTATGATAACATTCACTCTTTTGTGCTTTACAGCATCAACCACATCAGCAACAACAGCATTTGCGGTAGGAAGTTTTCCGGCGCCTCTGCCATAGAACATAACCTCGCCCAGGTCGTCGCCCTTGACAACGATTCCGTTAAACACGTCATTTATCCCAGCAAGCGGACTAGTCTTAGGAACAAACGCAGGGAAAACAGCAGCATAAACGCCATCCCCTGTTTTGGTGCTGTGTCCTATAAGCTTGATTGAATATCCCAGCTTTTCAGCATATGCCACATCATCTGCGGTAATATTGGTTATCCCTTCGGTCTGAATCCTGTCACATTCAAGTGCTCTGCCAAAAGCAAGTGTCGCAAGAATTGCAATCTTTCTGCAGGTATCTTTGCCCTCAATATCGGCACTTGGGTCAGCTTCCGCATAACCTTTCTGCTGAGCAGACTTAAGTGCTTTTTCAAAGCTTTCGCCATATTGGAACATCTGTGTCAGAATATAGTTTGTTGTACCGTTTAAAATACCAAATATATCGGTTGCTTCGCCGGCTGTCAGGCAGGAATACATAGGACGCACAATCGGGATTCCCCCGCCCACGCTGGCTTCAAAAAGGTAGTTGAGGTTGTTTTCTTTTGCTATTTTTAAAAGCTCTGTCCCGTGAGTTGCAACCAGCTCCTTGTTGGAGGTAACCACCTGCTTGCCCGCAAGCAACAGCTTTTTGGTAAAATCATAAGCAGGGTTTATACCCCCCATGGTCTCAACAACAACTCCAACCTCGGGGTCATTCAAAATATCATTGAAGTCCTTGGTAAAGCATTTAAACGGACTATCCGGAAAATCACGAAGGTCAAGTATGTGGGTTATTTCTATCGGCTCTCCGCATTTTTTAATCAGGGTTTCCTGATTTTTCACAACAACCTCTCCAACACCTGAGCCAACAACTCCAAAGCCCATAATGGCAATCTTCATATATATCAACCCTTTCTTTCCAAACGTCAATTTAAATACTACATATAACAAATTTATAATCTTTTTAAGTCGTAAAATCTTCCCAGTATAAAGATAAATAAATAATACAACAAAATCCCACATAAGTCAAGGATTTTTTAAGCTTTTTTGCTTATTTTTCTTGTTGCCATGCGTACTTTTTGTCATACAATAAATATCCCCCCGTATAACGGGGGGTATTTCAGTTTCGGGCATAGCCCTACCCTCTACTGGCTACGCACAAGTGCGTTTTTTTATTAGCCTGCCAGCCTTGCAACTGTTACCTGCTACCCATAAATGGGTTGTTTCTTCGCAGGCTTCCCCTTGAGGGCGATGATTGCCAGTGGCAATCGTTTAGCGCTGCCCGAGGCGAGAGCCGAGACAGCTGTCGAGCAAGGCGAGACTGATGAGGTGTTTATTATATACAGTCTTTCAGTATCTACATTGCCACCTCATCCGAGTTTTGCTACGCAAAACCCACCTT
>JAZNMD010000113.1:0-5684 GCA_045579385.1 Clostridia bacterium | reverse complement strand
GAGCCAAAAGCAAGAGTTTTGGGAATCCGAAGGTGTACTTGTGTACACCGAGAGACGAGGTTTGGGCGTAGCAAAAAGACTATAAAAGCAGAAAAATCGCACAGCAATGCGATTTTTCAACATTTATAAGATTTTAATACCGTTTCACAATGTATATTCTTTGATTTTTCCGTCTTTTTGCGGTCGGGGCAATTTAAACAGCCTCTTTTTGTTATTTTATTTCGTAGCTACCCTTTACCATAACAAGAACAGTTGACTTCGCGGTTATTCCTCTGCCATCGTTAACGGGGACAATCAAAAGGTGGTTGGCGGGCATATCTGTACCGTTTGAAAGGTCAAAACCTGCGGTTGTGTCGGCAAGACCGCCTTTTTCGGTAGCTATTATACCGGCACTGCCCATTCTTAGTATAAGTTCGGTACCTGCACCGCAAATCATTTTTTGTCCTGCGTTCATTTCAACCACACTGAAGGTATCGGCTGGCTGAGAATTGCCGCCGCTTGATACACCTGCCAGCTTGCTGTCGATATAGTTCTGAATGCGTGGCATAAGAACGGTTTCAATGTAGGATTTTGAAATAAGCGGGTCGTCGGAGCCTCCGGGCTCTGCAAGCACGACAGTAAATACTGACAGCAGGCACACTAAAGCGGCAACCACTTTAATCTTTAAAAAATTCTTTTTCATAAGTACCACCTCGGATTAAAAATTTCTACAAAAGGCCGAAGCTTATTTCAAGAGCTTCGTTTACACGATTCATAAGATTCTCGTCAAGATGACCGATTTTTTCTTTAAGTCTTCTTTTGTCGATGGTTCTGATTTGTTCAGCAAGGACCACCGAATCCTTGGAAAGTCCGTATTCGTTGGCATCAAGCTCGATATGAGTGGGCATTTTTGCTTTGTTTATCTGTGAGGTTATAGCGGTTGCGATAACCGTAGGACTGTACTTGTTTCCCACATCATTCTGGATAATAAGTACGGGTCTTATGCCGCCTTGCTCAGAGCCTACCACGGGACTTAAATCTGCATAATAAATGTCGCCTCGTTTAACTATCACTCATTCTTCACACTCCGTAAGTTTTTGTTCCGAAAGAAGAAGTGCCTCGTTGTCGCAGGCTAAACCCTCCTCGGACAAGCTTTGATTGATTCGGGACATTTCAAGATACCCTTTTTTTAAGGACAGCTCGTATTCGGTTTGGGATTTGTCCGACGCAGACCCTTTTGGGTACTCGAGTGAAACAAAATCCATATTGAATCCCCCAATCTTAGCCTACTATATATTACGCAAGGTGCTCCGCTTTGGATAATACTACTTGGCAAAAGCTTTTTATGTAGTATTTACGGCAGAAGATAGTTTGTGCTTTTTATCGGATTACCGTTTTTAATATAAATACGGGGGATTCGTTTGCTTATCATACAAGCAATCTCATAGTTAATGGTGCCAAGTGCATTAGCTATGTCTTCAATAGGAAGACTTTTTGTGTTTCCTGCACCAAACAAGGTAACTTCATCTCCGATATTTATATTATTAACATTTGTTACATCAATCATACATTGGTCCATACAAATTTTTCCGACCTGAGGAACAAGGGTGTCATTAACCAGGACGGAAACCTTGTTTGAAAGCAATCGGGAATAACCATCGGCATAGCCTGCTGAGAGGGTTGCAATTTTTGTGTTTTTGGTTGTTGTGTAATGTCTTCCATAGCTGATATCACAGCCGGCGGGCAGTTTGTTGATGTTTATTATTCGGGTTTTAAAGCTCATAGCAGGCTTAAGCTCAAGACCGCTGTGCTTTAAAAGCTCTGACGGATAGAGTCCGTACATAATTATACCCGCACGGGCGGCATTCAGCCATGTTTTGGGGAAACGAAGCAGCCCTGCGCTGTTGGCGGCGTGATACAATGTAAAAGAAATACCTTTTGCCTGTAACTTTTCCTTAAGTTCAGCAAAGCGCTCAAGCTGCAAATGGGTATAGCTTGTGTCTTCTTCATCCGAAGTAGCCAGATGTGTAAATAGTCCCTCAAGCTCAATATAAGGTAGCTTTGCGATTTCGCTTATCTGGTCGATTGTGTTTTTGTTATTTTCTTCGTGTCCGTCATACAAAAAGCCTATACGGTGCATTCCTGTGTCAGCTTTGATATGGATTTTTGACGGGAGGCCCAGAGCCTCTGCTCTTTTGGAAAGTGCCTTTACAAAGGACAAGGTAAAGACCGTTGGAGTGAGGTTGTTCTCAAGAAGCTTATCGATATCGTGTTCAGAGGTGCTGCCCAGAAGCAAAATGGGGGCATCTATTCCGTTTTGACGAAGTTGGATTGCTTCATCAATAAAGGCAACTGCCAGCAAATCCGCTCCGTTTTCGAGTGCGGTTTTGGCAATTTCCACTGCGCCGTGGCCATAGGCATCAGCTTTTACTATACTGATAAGTGCGGTTTCCGGCGACAGCGTTTGCTTTATTTTGTAAATATTGTGTGATATGGCGTCCAGATCAATTTCGACCCATGCGCGTTCAGTGTTTTTCATAATATGCTGCCCCAATCAATTAAAAATTCTTTGGTCTATATCACAATTTCGTTTAAAATCGGTAAATTCTGCTTTAATCACAGGCTTTTGGTTTATGTCGCAGGTTTCAAGGATAAGCGGAAGACAGGTTTTGCTGTCCAGTGTGAGCCGCTGCATAAACTCGGTATCCGAGCCATCTGGTAAAAAGCAGGTAAGTACTGTTGTTTTCGCAAGAGGAGAGCTGCTTGCTTCGGAAACAGATTCCTCGCTTTTAAAATACTCTTCAAAAAAGTCATTTAAAAACAAAATGTTCTTTTTATCGGGAAAGGCAAGGGGTATCCGGGCGGTCTGACCAAAACCTGACTTAAGCAAAAACTTGCCATCAGATGCAATGTAGCCGCTTCCTGAGACCTCTTCGGGAGAATCAATGAAAAGTGCGATTTTGTCAGGTGCCTGATAGAACTGTCTGATTGAATAAACGCTTTTGATGCTGCCTGTTTCCACAGTTACATTTGCAGTTGCGTAAAATGAGGTCATCTGACTGTATCGTTTGTATATTTCCTTGTATATGTCATGCTGAGAAGTTTTTCCGCATGCACACAAGCTTGTCGCAAGTATAAGGACCACGATTGCCCAAATACTTTTTTTCATTTTTTGCTCCTTTAATATAAATTTAATATATTGTTTATTGCATAAGGTATGTTTTCTGCGACGTCGGAGGCGATAACACCATGTTTGCCAAGATTAATGGCGGCAAGGTCACCCGACATTCCGTGAAGGAAAACACCCAGGCTTGCTGCGCCAAACGGATAAAGTCCCTGGCCTGCAAGTGACGCAATCACGCCTGAAAGGACATCTCCTGTGCCTGCTGTTGCCAAAGCTGAACTGCCTGTGGGATTTACAAAGTGGGCACCATTGGTATCGGCAACGATAGTTTGGTTGCCCTTAAGTACAGCGCACACATCATAATCTTTTGCAAACTGAAGAGCAATCTCTGAACGTGCTTTTTGTATCTGTTCGACAGATTTACCCGTAAGCCTTGACATTTCGCCCGGATGGGGAGTGATGATTACATCACAGGCGCGTTTTTTTAATATATCAGGATTTGTACTGAGGGCGTTAAGACCGTCGGCATCAATCACAAGTGTTTTTGAAAAGGAAGTCAAAAGCTCCGCAAGTATAAGGCTGATATGTGGAGCCTGCCCTATTCCGGGGCCAAAGACGATGGCGTCTTTCCCCTCAGCTGCAGAAAGTATTTCGCAAATTGAATTTGATGAGATAATACCGTTTTCTGACCGGAGCCCCAATGTCATTATTTCAGGGTAAAAGCTTGCTGCGACAGCTCTTTCAGTGTGAGGCGTTGCAAGGGTTACAAGACCTGAACCTGTGCGAAGTGCCGAATATGCCGAAAGCACAGCCGCACCTGTCATACCACAGGAGCCTGCAATTACAAGGATTTTCCCAAAATCACTTTTGCAGGAATCTTCAAAACGGTCAGGAATAAGAGCTTGCATTTTTCTTAAGACCTCAGCGTCAATCATACTGCACGGGTTTAAAGCGGACATCCCAGAAAGCTCTGAAGAGCCAATAACAATTGCAACAGCAGTAGTCTTGTTGTGGGAGATACTTAAAGAAACATCTGCTCGTTTGCCCTTGAACACTATAAAGGGAGCATTGTTTGAGTCATGGCATACAGAAACGTCAGCAAAGCCAAAGCCAGAGATGCCTGTTCCCAAGTATTTTGAAAAAGCCTCCTTTGCGGCAAAAAAGCCTGCAAGACATTCAATGCGGTTTCCGTTTTGGTGGAAATATTCAATTTCTTCCTGCGAAAAGACTTTTTCGAGGAATGCGGGATTGCTGCTGAGAGCAGCTTCAATCCGCACAATTTCTATTATATCAATGCCACAGTTTGTCATATCAGCGGAATTTTTGGATTGCGCTTGACAATCTGCTCGATGATTCGTTCGGAAGGGGAGAAGATAAGCATTGCCTTGCCATCGCCCGTATGATGAATAATAAAAAATGTATCAGCAGCTGATTTGTCGCTGCAGGCATAGACTTTTTTTAGCTCAGGCATAGCTTGGTAGCGGGCAAAATCAGGATTTTTTGTTGTGCCGAACGCCTCAAGGTTTCGGATTGTTGCACAAGCAAGGCGTTTTCTTTTTTTTCGATTGGTTATCTGGTCAACGTCAATATCTGAATTGACCAGGCTGTATTCGTATTCTATGTTAAAAGATGTTATAAGAGTATAAACGCCATAGACTACCCCGAATACTGCAAGCATAATCATTGATGAGAACTGGTAAAAAAGGCGGAAAACAACCGTGAGAAGAAAAAAGATTGCAAGTATTCCTAAGATTATGCTTCCCACAGAGATGAGAATATGACTTTTTGTTTTTCTTTTGTTGACCATTTCTTCTATAAATACATCCATAGAAACTAAACTCCTTTTAATTTTCTTTCTTTGAGTGAGGGGTGTGGAACCACTCTTTTTTCCCTCTGCCTAAAAAACCCATTACACCGATGGGAATCCAGGACAGAATATAGATGAAGAAACCAAGAGAATTCTTCATAATGTTTTTGTCAAGCTTGCGGTCGCTGTAAAGACCTGCAATGATAAGCAAAAGATTGCTCCAGACAAAGACTGACAAAAGAAGCATACTTAAAGGCGAATTCCAGAAGCCGCATAAAATTTGATAAAACCACGTTTTTTCGGGTAATATAAATGATGCCAGATAAACCACCCAGAAAAATATGAGTGAAGATGGGTAAAGAGTGTCCCCCCAGAAGTTCATAAGCATATGAAAAGCCGAGGCGGATTTTTCACATATGGTTTTTTTAAGCAGTGGCTTTACATAAGAGACAGCTACCGCTGAAAGACCTTGCATCCAGCGGGTTCGCTGATGTATGGAAGTGTCAAGCTGAGTTGGTTTTTCGTCATAGACTATTGCGTCGTGAGCCCAACCTACTTTAATATCATTCAAAGCTATCTTAAGTGTAAACTCGGTATCCTCGGCAAGGCAGGTTGCACCCCAACCGTATTCTTTTATAAGTTCGCTTTTTACTGCAAAACCAGTGCCGCCCAGTCGACAGCCGAGCTTAAGGTTTCCGCGGGCAAGCTGCGAAAGGCGGTTGTTTATCCAATACCAGAGGGAGTAAGAAAATGTAAGCCAGTTATCAGTGGGAT
>JAZNMD010000112.1:0-2212 GCA_045579385.1 Clostridia bacterium | reverse complement strand
CTCTATGTTTGATCTTTAGTTCTGTCGCCTCCCGAACTTGTCTCATTGGCTAAACGCCAATGGTTTTGATAAAACACGACAAGTTCTTTTACTTTGGTGCAGTTTACGGGACGTCGAGGGCGCCGTCCCCTACCAGTTTGTGGGATGCTTTTGCTTCGGTGGTTCGAGCTAAGCTCGGGGAGCCATCCTCATAGGTCAAAAATGCATCCTATGCCAAAAAGCCTTGTTTTACAAGGCTTTTTCGGTTTTTTAGGGCAAAATTTTTGACCTTTTGTTTTTTTGCAACGTTTTCCGAGCCTTCGGGTCTTGAACCTGCGACATTTTATAATGAAATCAACTGAGACTACGTTTTATTGTTTTTTGATTTTTCTGTAAAGAAGCGGGGAAAGGCCAATTTTTTGTTTGAAGACACTGGAAAAATAATTTGAATCGTTGAATCCAACGGAAAAAGAAATTTGTGTGACGTTTAAATTGGAATACTCCAATAGTTGTTTGGCATAATTTAAGCGAATATCGGTTAAATATTCACGAAAGCTTTTACCCGTATAGCTTTTGAAGCTATGACTGAAATAGGATTTGCTGCACGAAAATTTTTTGCATATCAGATCCGTTGTGAGATCTATAGAATAATGTCGTTGAATATAGTGACATATTGCCTCATTTAAGGAAGCGGCTTGCGGGTCTTTTATTTCCTTTAGATAAGCAAGCTCAAGCATTTTGCAAAGTGGGAGAATAACCGTGTCTATCCGTTGTTTATCCGGCATATTTGCCTTGAGCTTATTATATTCTCTAAAAACAGAATCCAAATTGCAACCGAACTGTTCGGAAATGAAAGAAATATATTGCTCTTTGTTATCACAAGCGTAACCGCTTACTGAAATAAAGCCGATTATGCTTTCTTTGTTGTGCAACAGATAAATATATTCTTTGACTCCTGCATAACAAATGTCGCAAAAGCTTTCGTTTGTTTGGCAGCATTGATTGAAAACTTTCTTTTGCTGTGATACACATTCCTTGTGACCGTTTGGTAACGATTTTATGTAGGAGCAATAGGAATTATCATGAATATTAAAATTCATCAGTGTGCTGCCTGTAATCAGTGTTTCGTCCTGAAAAGGGTGCAATGATACAGAAAGTCCGCAATCTTTAATAAGATATAAAATATAATTTTGAATAATTTTTATTTCCATAAATCCTCTATTTGCTTGTTTTTATATAAAACAAGCAGTTAATTATAGGTTATTTCTTTGGTTTTGTGCTATTATTATATCATAAAGTATAGAAAATAGCAATAGGAGAGAGTAGTTATATGAGAAATAAAAATTATCAAACGGATTTGTGTGTTGTTGGTGGTGGTATGGCGGGACTTTGCTGCGCGATTGCGGCTGCACGACACGGTATAAAGGTGATTTTAGTGCAGGATCGTCCTGTGCTTGGTGGAAACGCATCAAGCGAGATTAGAATGTGGATCGGAGGTGCGCACGGCAAGGACAATCGTGAGGGAGGAATTATTGAGGAAATCTTTCTTGAAAATTTTCATCAAAATCCGTCACTGAAATATCCGATTTGGGATAGTGTGCTGTATGAAAAAGCGAAAGCCGAGGAAAATCTAACGCTTCTCTTGAACACAAGTTGCTTGGACGCCACAATGGACAGAAATCGGATCGTCAGCATCAAGGCTTGGCAGTCAAACGCAGAGACTTTTCATACCATATCTGCAACCTATTTTGCCGATTGCTCGGGCGATTCGATCTTAGCTCCGTTGAGCGGAGCTAAGTATATGTACGGTCGAGAAGCGAAATCCGATTTTGGCGAAACGATCCCACCGGATGTAGCTGATAAAAAGACTATGGGTATGAGTTGTCTGTTCCAAATTCGCGAAACCGATCACAATGTGGATTTTATTCCACCATCGTGGGCATATCGGTATGAGTCGGACGCGGAGCTACCCTATAAAGATCACGATAAAAGTAACAACTTTTGGTGGATCGAGCTTGGCGGCGAATGGGATTGCATCCATGATACCGACAGATGCCGTGATGAATTGCTTAAAATATGCTATGGTGTGTGGGATCACATGAAAAATCACGGGGATCATGGTGTGGATAAGTGGGAACTTGAGTGGATTGGGTTCCTACCCGGGAAGCGAGAAAGCCGTCGCTACATCGGCAAATATATTGTCACGCAAAACGATGTTGAGTCCGAGGGAAGA
>JAZNMD010000111.1:0-3326 GCA_045579385.1 Clostridia bacterium | reverse complement strand
TGGGCGAACAAGCGAAAACAGCACGGTGTGCTATTTTCGCGCAGTGCGACCGCACAAAGCAAGGAGTATTTGAGCGAGCCTTGCGAAGCGAAAAGACGACTATGCGCCTGCGGCGGCGCGTAGCGATAACCCGGAGGTCAGACTGTAATTATGTATCGCTTTTTCTCCGACGTTGCTTTTGGACGGTGTTTGGCGGTGAAAGATGATTTTATTTTTTAAGCATTAGCTGTTATAGTTGAAAATCAGCAAATAGTGTGATATAATAATGATATTATTTAGAGGTAAACATTTATGAGAGAATTTGATAGGGATACATACGAAATGCTTTTACTTATGAAACATGCCACACAAAATAGCGATATAAAAATGCTTAATTATTACCGCGATCGCTTTCTTGTGTGTGGTGATAGTTTGTTGGATATTATATCTAATTACATCACTTTGGATAAAATGGGATATGCCCCTATTTTTAGCGGTTTTAGACTAAATAAAGGGTATAAGTTATATAGGATTAGACGATATGAAGAAGGGGTTGACTTTTCCAATCCGTGTCAATGGACTGCTCCTCCGATCGGGAAGAGATGGCAAAACAGAGCAAATTGCGAGGGACAGGAAGCTCTATATCTTGCCACTAACGAATTATTATGCATATTAGAAACCCAAATAAAAATGGGGAAAAAATATGTTATTGCAACATACGAATGCACTGAGGACATTTGTTTAGGTTGCCTATCATTTTGGAATGATACGAACAAAGCTTTAAACCTTGCCGCTCTTGTTCTTAATTCGTTTTTGATGGCTCCTGCAAGAAAGGAAAAAGAAAATATTGAGTTGTTTCAATATTTGGATAGGCACTTTGGATTAGTGCGTCCAGAAGATGTAGCAATCAAGGACGGCGCTCTAATGCCCTTTAAATTTGCGGTAATGAACCAAAACAACGAATATTATACGTTAACCAATCAGATTTGCGATGTAATTGCCAAACAATTTCAAGATGGCATCTTATATGGTTCTTGCTACATACCGTTGACTACCACAGGTAGTATATGCACCGACAGCAATGTTGTTTTATATGACAATGGAATAAAAAAAGTAAAATATTTGGAACACTCAATAAAAACATGCAATATTGATCCAAATCAAACAGAGCTTTTGACAGTACAAATGATCGTAGAGCAATTTGAAAATTCTTCAAGCAAAAGGAACTAAGCTAGATATGACAAAAGAAAAGAAATATGTTAGCGATAATGCTCAACTTATGGCTGAATGGAATTATAGGTTAAACGCAAACGTCTCTCCTAACACGCTAGGATTAATGAGTCACAAAAAGGTTTGGTGGCATTGTGAAAACGGACATGAATGGGAAAGTGCTATATCAAAACGCTCCCAAGGTCGAGGTTGTCCATATTGTTCTGGTAGGTACCCGATTGTTGGCGAAACCGATTTATCTACTACTCACCCTCAATTAGCCTCTGAATGGCACCCAGCCAAAAACAATCTTTTCCCCACCCAAATAACAGCAGGTAGTGGCAAAAGGGTGTGGTGGCTTTGCTCTAAAGGTCACGAATGGGAAGCAATTGTCTCAAATCGTGCAAAGAAAAATCGAGGTTGCCCATTTTGCTCCGGACGGAATGTGATCGAGGGAGAAACAGACTTGCAATCCACATATCCCTCTCTTTCAAGGGAATGGCATCCAACAAAAAATGGTAATTTATCACCAAACAACATATCAAAAGGAAGCAATAAAAAAATCTGGTGGCAGTGTAACATTGGACATGAGTGGCAAGCAACAGTGAAAAGCCGAACATATGGTACCGGTTGTCCGATTTGTTCAAATCAAAAAGTATTGTTAGGTTATAACGATTTACTATCCCAAGATCCTGAAATTGCACAAGAGTGGCACCCTACAAAAAACGGAACGCTTTTGCCAAATCAAGTCTTGGCAGGAGGACATAAAAAAGCTTGGTGGAAATGTAACAAAGGTCACGAATGGTACGCTTCGATAGTCAGCCGCCACAACACAAGATGTGGATGTCCTCAATGTAGTAGCGAAACACAAACATCATTTCCTGAGCAAGCCATCTTATTTTATATACAAAAACAAACAATAGCGCATAGTAGATTCAAACTTTTGGGTAGAGAAATTGATATTTATTTACCTGAATTGAAAATAGGAATTGAATATAACGGTGCTCACTTTCATAACAATAGCGTTAAAGATAAAGAAAAAATACTGTTTTTCGCTGAGCAAGGTATAAGAATTTTTTCAGTCAATGAAAGTATACAAAATGCAATATATAGCGATACTATTGAGTATGTTTATCACTTAACCAAAAAGGATAATCTAAACTGGGCAATACAAGAATTAATAAGACTCATAGGGTTCCCTCCACTTAAAATTGATGCCGAATCTGATGCAGCAGATATTTATTCACAGTATATAACTCTCGAAAAAGAAAATAGTCTTGCGCAAAAAAATCCGCATATTGCTTTAGAATGGCATCCAAGCAAAAACGGAAGCCTAGCGCCTGACAAAGTTTCATTTGGTAGCGGTAAAAAAATCTGGTGGCTATGTTCTAACGGACATGAATGGATAGCTCCCGTTTATAGTCGGTCAGCAGGAAATGGTTGTCCATATTGCTCAGGCAAAAAAGTTTTGTCTGGGTATAATGATTTGCAAACAATCAACCCAAGTTTAGCACAAGAATGGAATTATGATAAAAACAACGGATTAACTCCTATGGATGTACTTCCTAATAGCCATAAAAAAGCATGGTGGAAGTGTAGCAATGGACACGAATGGGAATCAACAGTTGCCCACAGAAGCAGTGGTCGTGGTTGCCCAATATGCTATCAAAACAAGCGCAAATCAAAATAATGACAACGGCGGTGTTACCATCTGCGTAGCACCGCCCGATCTCTGTCACAAGCTAAAATTGTTGATGGTGTTTTTGGAATATCAGGACGGTGTTTCTTACGGTGAAAACGCATGAATATATATCCTGGCAAGGATAGCGATTTTAAGTGGCACATCGTTAGATCACCTCATAACCCGGAGGTCAGGAGATTCAAATCCCCTCCCCGCAACACATGTTGTGTTGACAAAATAGATGCCAACCCAAAAATCCCAGATGCCGTAAGGCTTCTGGGCTTTTTTATACCCATTTTTCACAGTGCAAATTTGGTAGATGCCAAACGTCAAAAACGCCGTGTGGATGGGATTTGAACTTAAATAATCGACTTTTCAGGGGAGATTTTGCGATTTTTCAGTCACAAATGATTTTATCAAGTTCATTTGCGCGGCAGACAATATGTGTATAGCGTTC
>JAZNMD010000110.1:0-2105 GCA_045579385.1 Clostridia bacterium | reverse complement strand
CTGTATTTTTTTGTAACCGTACAAGCTTTTTTATCAATTTCGATTCGTTCCCGACCTGCCAGTTTCAAAGCAGCGCTGATTTCCTCCTCTGTTGGCGGAATCGGATTTTCATTGTCAAATTTCCACAGACAGCTTACAGGTGCCAGAGTTATATCAAATGCTCCATCAGATTTTTCCCACACCATATCCGCAATCTCAATCATTTCGATAACAGCGGTGCTGACCGTCACAGGCTCATCGCTTGCGGCACGGTTTATCCTTGCAACATCGGACTCTTCACTGAAAAAATCAGCCGCTTTGTTAATCTTTGCTGCCTCCTCAAATGCCATTGCTACAGCCTTGCTGTCACTTTTTGAATGAACTGTTATATTGCACACTGTGTCAAAAAGAAACTCCGTTGTTTCAAAGTGTTGCGAGTTTTTATATATTCTGTATCCAAAAACCGTCGCAAGAGTCAGGATAACCAAAACAGCAAACAGTATTTTTATTTTTTTCAATTTATCCGCCTCCGCACGATACATATACCCTGCATCAATATTTACCCTAATATTTTACTACAAATAGAATTTGTTGTCAATTGCTTTACTTTTAATCGGTTCTGTGATATAATGCCTATATGTGATTTTTTAAGGAAGTGATTTCTTGAACAGTAATTCATCTGCCAAGGCTGTACGCACAATTGGCTTTATGGCAGTTATCATATTCTGTGCAAAATTTCTGGGACTTTTCCGTGAAATCCTTATCGCCGGAGTTTACGGACAAGGTTATGCCTCGGACGTTTTAAACACTTCAACACAAATTCCATTACTGTTTTTTGATATGACGCTGGGGGTTGCAATTCTTTCAACCTTTGTTCCTATCTTTAACAGTATTCTTGAAACCGAAGGTAAGGGTAAAGCAATTGATTTTGCTAATAATTTTATGCTTTCAGTTACCTCCCTTGCTACGCTTTTTGCTGTCCTGGGCATGATTTTTGCCGAGCCTCTTGTTAGAATTATGGTGCCCGGCTACAGCCCTGAAAAAATAGCAGAAACAGCACAGCTTCTTTGTGTATTGTTTCCGTCAATAATTTTTACTGCTGCAGCGTATACCTCAGTTGGTATATTGCAATCATTTGGCGAATTTAATATACCATCAATAATAAGCGTTGTTTCAAACCTGATAATGATTTTGTACCTGTCTTTATTTGGTAACAAATTCGGCCTTTTGGGTGTTGTCATCTCAATGTTTGTGGCTTGGGCAGCACAGCTTTTTGTGCAATTGCCTCATCTTTTCCGCTTTGGATATCGCTTTCGTCTTAAACTTAATCTAAAGGACAAGGGGCTGATTTCAGCAGCAAAGCTTGCACTTCCCATTCTTATCAGTTCATGGGTGCAACCTCTTTGTGTTGTAATCAATATGGCATTTGGATCATCAATGGGCGATGGGTCGGTTTCGGGTCTTAACTGGGCAAACAAAATCTACATCATTATGGTGGGCGTTTTTGCCTACGCTGTTACAAACTTTATCTTTCCCAGGCTTTCAAGACTTGGGGCAAGTGAAAAAGACCTGCAGTTTTCTGACACCACACGTCTTTCTGTCGGTTGGACGGTTTGTATAATCGGCTATATCTCGGCAATGTTTATTGCACTCAGCACACCTATAATACGGTTGGTTTTTGAGCGTGGAGAATTCACTGCATCAGATACAAGCCTTACAGCAACAGCTCTTTTAAACTACTCAGTGGGTATGACAGGCTACGCCGTGTGTGAAATACTGAACAAAAGCTTTTATGCCATTCAGGATGGCAAAACACCTATGTTTACCTCGGTTTTTGGCTTTTTGGTAAACCTTTGTTCTGCTTTTGTCTTTGTCAGACTTATGAATATGGGGGTTGGAGGTCTTGCCCTTGCAAGTGCTGTCAGCTCAATAGCTATGGCAATTGTTCTTATTCTTGTTATGAACAGGCGAAAGGGCGGTACTTTTAAATTTTCATTTGCAATCAACTTTTTAAAAATATTTATCAGTGGCATATTTGCAGGAATTACCGCTTGGTTTATTTACTCAAAGCTTGGCACACAGGAAGCAAGCGAGTTATGGCAGTTTTTAAAGCTTTGCGTTGCTGC
>JAZNMD010000109.1:0-5443 GCA_045579385.1 Clostridia bacterium | reverse complement strand
CACCTCTACCTGATTTACAAATCAGATTTCCAAGATTGTCTGTGTATATATCATCAAAAATTCCTTCCATCTGTTTTTCTAACAGTCTTCTCAGTTCTGCCTCTTTGCCTGATGGTGCAAAGCTTTTGCATATGCTTTCTGTCATATTAACCTTCCTCTCCCAAATCAGTTAAAAATGCCTCTATCAACCTTTTGCAGTTTTCAAAATCATTTTTATTCATTGCACTTACGGGCGAATGAATATATCTGCACGGAACCGATACCGATGCTGTTTTTATTCCCCCGTCGGTTACATAAATTGCACCCGCATCATTTCCTCCGGCGGTGGAAGCTTTAAACTGATATGGTATATCACGCTTCTCTGCAGAAGCAGAAAGCAACCCAATCAGTTCATCGTTTGCCTTGCTTGCAGAATCCAGAATTGAAATTGCAGGTCCGTTTCCTGATTTTGTTACCCGCATATTTTCACCCACTCCCGGCAAATCATTGCAGGTTGTCCCTTCAATAACAACTGCATAATCAGGATTTATCCCCCTGCTTGCAACTCTTGCACCGCGAAGCCCAACTTCCTCCTGGACTGTGAAATTACAATAAAGGTCAACATTCCAATCCTTTTTCAGCACTTCAATCATCACAGCACAGCCCAATCTGTCGTCCAGAGCTTTTGCTTTTATCTGATCGCCAAACTCTACATATTTACTGTCAAACACACAGTAATCGCCCTTGCTGACATACTTTTTGGCTTCATCTTTGTTTTTTGCACCTATATCAATATAAAGCTGTGATTCCTCAAGCGGTTTTTTTCTTTCGTCTGCTGTGGTCAGATGAATTGCCTTTAATGCAATTATGCCCTTGATTTCTTCCATGACTACACGCTGAGAAATAAGAACACTTGGATCAATTCCGCCTACCGTTTCAAATTTAAGATAGCCATCATCTGTTATATCATTTACAATCAATCCAACCTCATCCATATGTGCCGAAAGAAGAACCTTTTTCTCCCCGTTACCACACTTTGCTTTTTTGTATGCACATAAATTACCCATAGTATCAACTTTAATTTCTGTGCAAAAGCTCTTTATTTCATTTAAAATTATGTCTCTTACCGCATTTTCATATCCCGAAACGCCAAACGCCTCGGTTAATTTTTTAAGCAACACAAGCACCTCCTTTAAGAATTTCAGCAAGAAGTCTGCCTGTATTTTTTATATCCTCAATATCAACAACTTCAACCGTAGTATGCATATATCTGAGTGGAATTGACAGCAAAGCACAAGGTACACCTTTGCCTGCAATCTGCAACACCCAGGCATTTGTTCCCGTGTTTCCCCCCGCAACATCTATATCATAAGGGATGTTTTTTTCATCCGCCAACGCAATAATTCTGTTTGTAATTTCATAATGTAGATTAGGTCCGCGGCAAATTGCAACCCCGGTGCCCAAAGCAAATGTATTGGCACATTCACTGTCATACGTCTTTCCGTGAGTCACATCTATAACAACTGCCAAATCAGGCTCATCCCCGTCAAGTAGGGTACGTGCACCCAAAAGGCCCAATTCTTCCCCCACAGCAAAGGCAATATATACATTAACCGGAAGTTCTTTGTCCTTAACTTCCGCAAGGCACTCAAAAATCGATGTAATACCGGCACGATTATCAAGAGCCGCTGATGAAACTTTTCCATTTTGCAGTTTGCAAAACTCCGACAACAGCAAAATCGGCGAGCCGACAGAAAAATACTCTTCAGCAAGCTCCTTGCTAAGACCCGTATCAATTACCATATCCGAAATATTTAATGACACATTCCCCTCATCAGAGCTGCTTCTGAGATGAGGCGGCAATGCACCGATAACGCCAAAACAATCTTTTTTTCCTTTTATAGAGACTTCCGAAGCAGGCAGAATACGCTCGTCAACGCCACCCAAGGTCTTAAATCCAACAAATCCGCCATCCTTTATGTCAGACACGCAAAGACCGATTCTGTCAAGGTGCGCTTCAATAACAATCGTCTTTTTATCTCCCGAAGGTTCATTCAACGCAGCAAAAACCGTTCCGTTTTCCTTCACTTCAGTGCTGAAGCAAAACTCCTCCAGCTTTTGTTTTAAAAACTCCGACATATCCTTTTCAAAACCGGAAATTCCGTCAGGAGCAACCAGTTCTTCGAGCAAAAGTTCAGTATCCATTCAAATCAATCCTTAGTTGTAATTTGTTTTGTTTTTATTATGTATTTACTTGTTTTTCATTATACGCCAAAGCATATTACTCGTCAAGCTAAAAAAGAGGCTGTTTAAAACTTGATATTCAAGTTTTTAACAACCTCCCATTTAATTACTTATGATACGTTTTCCCCTCAATAATGGTAAATGCACGATAAATCTGCTCGGCAACAATAACACGCATAAGCATATGCGGAAAAGTAAATTCTGAAAAACTGAGTCTTAGCTCAGACAAGGCTTTAACCTCTTCAGAAAGTCCCATTGAGCCACCTATCACAAACACCAGTCTGCTTGTGCCGCCAACCGCAGCCCTATCAATCATCTCTGCAAGCTTTTCAGATGGCATTTGTCTGCCTTCTACGCAAAGAGTGATAACCTTGGCACCTTTGGGGATTTTCTCAATTATTCTTTTAGCCTCACGGTCAAGAACCGCTTGTTTTTCTGCATCACTTGGCTTATCCGGCGTTTTTTCGTCTTTTACCTCTATGATGTCAAACTTACAATAAGCTGAAAGTCTTTTCGCATATTCCCGGATTGCCTCTGTGTAAAATTTTTCTTTTATCTTGCCAACAGCAATCAATGTTATATTAATCATTACGCTTGAAAATAATACCCAACACCACGCTTGGTCATAATAATCGTTGGCTCTGACGGGTCGTCCTCCACTTTTTCACGAAGTCTGCGTACGGTAACGTCAACAGTTCTTACATCACCATAATATTCATAGTCCCATACGCTTTCAAGCAAGCTTTGACGCGAAAAAACCTTGTTGGGACGACTTGCCAGAAACTTTATAAGGTCAAATTCTCTTATCGTCAGCTCTATAAGCTTTTCATTTTTATAAAGCTCATATCTGTTGAAATCAAGCCTGAACTTGCCTATAACAAGTTCATCATCTGCCCTTTCTTTTTTATCCTCAAGAATTACCTCAGTTCTTCGCATATTTGCCTTTACTCGTGCCATAAGCTCTCTGATACTGAAAGGCTTGGTTATGTAATCATCCGCCCCAAGCTCAAGTCCCAGAATTTTGTCAAGCTCCTCTTCTCTTGCAGTGAGCATAAGGATAGGAACAGAAGATTTTTCACGTATCTTTTTGCAGACAGAAAATCCATCAAGCTTAGGAAGCATAACATCAAGCAAAATAAGGTCAGGATTAATTGTCATAGCCTTGCTCACAGCTTCTTCTCCGTCATATGCCTCAAATACAACATAACCCTCTTTTTGCAGATTTATTTTTAATATCTCAACTATAGGTTTTTCATCGTCTACAATTAAAACCTTTTTTTCCACTTTTATCAAATCCTTTCTTTTCAGAAATCAACTTAATATCTTACATATTTAAGCGGGTCAACATATTTACCATTCTTTCTGACCTCGAAGTGAAGGTGAGTTCCTGTGCTTCTGCCCGTATTGCCCATCTTTGCAATCACATCGCCCTTGGCTACACGGTCTCCCACGCCCACATCCAGTGATGCACAATGTCCGTATGCAGTCTGATAACCGTTTTCGTGATTTATAACTACATAATTGCCATATCCAGACATCCAGCCTGAATAGGTTACAACCCCACCGTCAGCTGCTTTGATGGGTTCATTGTAGGACCCTGCAACATCAATGCCATTATGATTTCTTCCCCATCTTCTGCCATAGCGTGATGAAAGCGTACCGTAAGATGGTGTAATGAAACTGCCCGAACCAGTTGTCGGCGGACGCTTCTTTGTACCGACCTTTTCGATTTGTGCAACCGGCTCAGTTATTATCTCGCTTTCGAGAACTTTTTTATCCACCTGCACTCCGTTAACCTTTGTTATTGTTGCAAGGACTTTCGCACTTCCCGCCTGACCCCTTGTTGACACAACCGTTCTGCCCTGATACATAGTATCGTCATTTATCTTTTTTACAGAATACGGAACTTCCTCGGTAAGCGAAACAGTCTGGACGCTTCTTACAGAAAGTCTGGGAACAGTTTTCTCCACCTTTATTTCCATTCCCTCGTGGATGTTGTCCGTGATGTTTTTATTTATTGCCAAAAGGCTTTCAACCGTTGTATCGTATTTTTTTGCTATATCCCAAAGTGTGTCATCAGCCTTAACCTCATATGATGCTATCTCCTTGTTTTCGCCTGACAAAACTTTAATCGCATCTTCTGGGGTTTCAAGCAGAGATATATGCACATATTCCTTGTTTATCTTTGTCTTTTCACAAAAGTCAACCACCATATCATCAGTGATTTCCTCTTTTGTGTACAACTGCTTATATTTTGCAAGCACCCATTCTGCCGCTTCGGCACTTGATACACCAAACAAAGCTTCATCATCTACATACACCGCGTATGCTTCCACCATTGTATCCATATTGGAAAACAAAGCGTATTCAAGCTGTGAGCTGTCTGCCGCCTTGTCCTCATCAACGATTCTTCGTATAAAAACAGGCTCCTTGCTGTAATCTGATTCCTCGCCGAAATATTCGCTGAGGCTTTGTCTCACGTTTTCAATTGCAGTATATGCTATAGCCTTGTCTGTAACAAGACCAACGTTCTCGCCATCAATAATAACCTCGTATCCAAGGCTCCAGTTAAGAGTATTCGCAACAGTACAAACAGCAATTACCACCGCTGCGGTAACTGCGCCGCTTATAATCCTGGATTTGAATTCCTGCCACAATCTGCTTACTGAATTTATATATGGTCTTTCACGCCTGGTAATAATAGAATCCCGTCTCTTTTCGGTCTTAAACGCCGCAGTTTTAGGGCTTTTCCTTAATATTTCTCTTGGTGTGAAGGCTTTAATCTGTGGTTCTTCTCCCAACATATGACTGTCTCTCAAAAAATCACCTCTTTTTTGACCTTTGCTTTACTATGATCATAGCTGTGGAAACGTCATTCCGACGTTTCCACGATTATGATTTTATCAAAACTTTTTTAACACAAGTTAGACGAAATGTTACAATTATGTTACAATTATCTTTATTGTATAACATTGAAGGAAAAAAATCAAGTACTTTTTGCGGTTTAAATCTTTTTTACATAAAATAACTTACAAAGCAAAAATAAATATCCCCCGTTATACGGGGGGTCTTTCAGTTTCGGGCATAGCCCTACCCTCTACTGGCTACGCACAAGTGCGTCTTTTTATTGGCCTGCCAGCCATGCAACTGTTACCTGCTACCCATAAACGGGTTGTTTCTTCGCAGGCTTCCCCTTGAGAGCGATGATTGCCGGTGGCAA
>JAZNMD010000108.1:0-4667 GCA_045579385.1 Clostridia bacterium | reverse complement strand
AATAACCGAAGATGACGATGCCGACGGTATAAGAGATGGCGGCTTTGGAAGCACAACAGTATAAAAAAAGGGGCGGTTTAAAAACGCAGTTTTTAAACAGCCTTCTATTAGGGGATTGCGACACATAAGGCTTAGATGCAGCCATTCAAAGGCTTCTCCTTGAGGAGAGGCTCCGCCGTAGGCGGTGGTGAGGTGTAGATTGCAAAGCAATCGTTATTCTCTTCCACCTCATCCGTCAGCTTCGCTGCCACCTTCCCCTCAAGGGGAAGGCTTTATTTTTTTCGACATTATTCGGCATCTTTATATAGGTAAAATTAATTCAGAACACACAAACCAAGCCAAAATCAAGACTTTTGAGAACCCGAAAGTGTACTTGTGTACACCGAGAGGCGAGGTTTGTGCGTAGCAAAAAAACTATAAAAGCAGAAAAATCGCATTATTATGCGATTTTTCAACATTTATAATCATAATCGTGAGAACGTCAGAATGACTTTTTAAGCGGAATAAATTCCGCTCCTTTCAAGCAAAAGGCTTGAAAGCCACATATGATTGCAATAATGTCGGTTTATGAAAACAAAGTTTTCATAATGGTTTGAGATATTTCGCAAACTGAAACGCTAATGTGTTTTGCCGACCGTTATTATAACAGCTTTTTATTGCCGGTTCTGTCTTTTTGTGGTCGGGACAATTTTTACATCCCCTTTTTTTATTTACAAAAATTATCCACATAATTCTCAATGGCAGCTTCAATTATCTTCAGTGCTTCTTCCCTGCCTTGCACTTCATCAACAGCAGTTTCCTTGTGTTCCAGATTTTTGTAAACCGAGAAAAAGTGCTTCATTTCTTCAAAAAGGTGCTTAGGAAGCTGGTCAATATCTGTATAGTGATTGTAGTTGGGGTCATTAAACGGTATTGCAATAATTTTTTCGTCCGCCCTGCCGTTATCAACCATTGTAATCACACCTATAGGATATGCACGCACTAAAGACATAGGTTCAAGCGACTCTGCACAGATAAGCAAAACATCAAGCGGGTCGTTGTCATCGCCATATGTCCTTGGAATAAAGCCATAGTTTGCAGGATAGTGCGTCGATGTGTATAAAATACGGTCAAGAATAATATATCCCGTTTCCTTGTCAAGCTCGTATTTTTTCTTGCTTCCTTTTGAAATTTCAACCACACATATAAAATCATCTTTGTTAATTCTCTTAGGCGAAATATCGTGCCATATGTTATTTGCCATTTCCAGGCCTCCTTAAAGCGATTTTTTTTATTGTACTACAAAATTTCAAAAAAATCAAGAACCCCTCTGAATATGTAAAGGGGGAAATCTGTTCCCCCTTAATTAGCTGCAGATTTTTTATCTTACAATAACCATCTCGGTAACGCGGTCCTCGCTTATCTTGATAAACAATCTTACCTCGTTGCCTTCCTCGTACACTTCAATATCGCCTGCGGTAACAACATTCACATTGTTGTTCTGACGCTGTGAGTTGTACTCATAAACATGAGCCGCATTTGTAGGATAGTTTTTAACAGTACCATTTACTGAAACGTTTACAGAATCCGAGAACTTCTTTGTTACCTTTCCGTAAACCGTAACCAGATCAGTGTCAACTGTCTTTGTGAATTCAGTATTTTTGGTGTCTGCGTCAAATAACACGGTTATCTTGTCAACTTCGCCCTTGGCGTTGGTGCTGTACTGGAATATATCTCCCTTTGCAAGCTTTTTGTCGCCGCTCTTTACAAACACACTCTTGTCGCTTGACATAAGCTCAACTCTCTGTCCGTTTTCAAGTCCGTAAACAATATCAACTGCATCAAAATCCTCATTTTGTCCCTCAGCAACTTCATCAACAAGCACTATTGGAGAGGTTGCTTCGGTTATACCTGTTGTATTTGTCACAACAATTGCTCCTGCAGAAAAATCCTCCTGCAAATCATAAACTATAATATCATATGGCTTATCATTCGCAAACATACTCTTTCCCCTTACAGAGTAACGTGTTGTGTCAGTTCCTGCATCCGCGGGTATATCAAACACGATTACATCCTCAGTAACCTTTACATTTCCAAGCATAGACGATGCACTCTTATAGGTCTGCTCTGCAGCAGAAATATTTTTAGTGAATACACCCTTGTTCACAGCACCTGTATCGGTCTTGTCAACTGCAATATCAAATCCTGTGAGGTTTCCTGCAGAGTTTACTTCATAGGTTATAAGCTGCGGTGTAACCTTTCCGTCTTTGCCAAATGCCGCAAGCACTTCGTCAGGCTTAAGTCCGTATTTGTCATTAAGACGTATTTTCGAAGCACCGTCAATTACCTCTGTTTTTGCATCTGCTGTAAATATTTTAAACTTTATTGTGTCCTCAAAAGAACCTTCCTTGGCAGCGTCAACAAGATAGCCATAGCTTCCTCTGATTGCGGTACCAGTTGTGTTTGCAGTTTTATCAACTGCCGCAACCTTGCCTTCTATATCCAGGTAAAATCTGCCCTTGTCACGAAGTGTAATTGTTTCAGGATAGTTCGCCGCCTTTTTATAGGTTGTTGGTGCGTTATCAATTTTAAATCCATCGTTTGAAATCTGAGTAACTGTTCCAAGCACACTTTCTGTTGATACATAACCCTTTATAAGCTGCTTATCCTCACTTACTGTATAAGAGATAACATCCCATTCCTTAAGGTCAGCAGGTCTTATCTCTGCACCGTCTTTAATGAGTACAAAATCAACAGTTGTGCTCTCCTCATCAAGAAGAAGTGAGCCGTTGTTGTACTTGTCGGTAACTCTGCCCGTAGCCTCAGAAACTGTCTCAACAACAAGATTTGTGAAGTGATTTACAAATACTATATCATACACATTGTTTGTATCGGTATCCAAAAGCACAATGTTACCTGATGCAGGCTTCATCTGCTCGTTTGTAAGAGTTGCAGTGTATTTACCGTTATAGATAAACACAGGCTTTGCCACGATAGTTGCAGTTTTTGTGCTTGTGTCATTTTCCATATCTCTCCAGTAATTTACAACCTTGTCGCTTTCCGCATCGCCTTCAACCGACACAATATTTTCTGCATTGATTTTAAGCTCGTTGTTTTTGCTGTCCTGCGGGATAACCGCAATCAGATTTTTCTCGTCTGTGGTCTTGTCTATACGGGCATAATACACAACATTGTATCCAAGCAGCTGGCTTGCCATTGTGTCGCCCTCGTTAAATGTTTTGTCGTTGATTGTTATTTTGTCCTTTGCAGTTGTGCTTCCACCCGTTAAAGTTGTTTCAGGTGTTCCTGTTATCTGTCCATAAGCCTTTTCAACATTCAGTCTGTCATAAAGCAGAGTTTTATCCACAACCTCATAGCTTGAGTTTGTTCCAAACCCTGTCTGTTCCATAAGATTTACTGTCAGGCTGTTGAAAACAAGCTGAGCAATATCCCCTCTTGTAGCAGGTGCAGAAGCTGTAGCACTTATACCTTTAAGCATCTGATTGTCAGCCGCTGTCACCATATATCCTGTCGGGTATCCGCCATTTGTAGACGCCTTTGGCTCATAACCCAAAGCTCTTACCATAATAGCTACTGCCTCCTGGAAAAGCACGGGGTCATCAGGACGGAATGTTCCAATATCGTCGCCTATAACCATGCCCTGCTGTGCGGCAACATTAATCGGACCGTTTGCCCAGTGATTTGAAACCACATCAGGGAAAGGGGTAGGCTGTGTCGCACCCTTTGCAACTTCTTCAAGACCTATTGAATAAACCGAAACCTTTGCCATTTCAGACCTTAAGATATTGTCATTGGGTCTGAAATTTCCCGTCTCAGCATCGCCAACCATTATGCCCAAAGCACCCAGTATCTGTGCTGCCTCGGCATACTTGGAATCCGCAACATCAGGAGAAACAGCCACTCGTGTGTCGCTGTAACGTGAAAGGCCTCTGCCCTCATAAAGCTCAGATTTCATCATTGAATTGTTTTTTGTTCGGTTTTGCTCTACCAATGCTTCATTGTTGTTTTCTGTTACTGTTATACCGCCGCCTGCCAAGCCTCCGCCTGACCTGCCGCTTTCTGTTTTGTTGTTTGTTTCCGCATTAAGACTGCTGTCTGCACCCATTGCGGAGCTACCTTCATTTGCCGCACCGTTTTGAAAATCCGACGCACTTTCACCCGATACGGGCACAGCCTCGGTTGTAGCGGCAAAAACATTTATGCCCGTGCTGACAGCAAAAATAATTGTCAGACACAACGCAATAAATTTTTTTGACATTTTTTACTCCTCCTCTTTTAGATTTGAAAATACTTCGATTTTATTGTGTGTCGCATAAAAAAAATTACAAGTTTAACTTTTTGGATATGCTTGAAAAAAATTACAAAGCGAATAAAAATCCTGCATTATGCAAATAAATCCAGAGAGAATGTTTTTTAACGCTTCTGTAACTTAATCGTAAAAAAATTTTTACTAAATTATAGTTGAAATCTGTTAATTTATATGGTAAAATGAAATCATACAAAATTATAACTTTTTTTGAATTTTGTTTGTTATAATAATGGTCGGCAAAACGCATTAGCGTTTCCGTTTGCGAAATATCGCAAACCATTATGAAAACTTTGTTTTCATAAACCGACATTATTGCAATCATGCGTGGCTTTCAAGCCTCTTGCTTGAAAGTAGCGGA
>JAZNMD010000107.1:0-6153 GCA_045579385.1 Clostridia bacterium | reverse complement strand
GAAGATTTTTATCTCCACTGTAAAGAGCTGCCGCACGAAGTGCCTTAACATCAACTTCCATACGGGTCTGTGAATCAACAATTGGCTGACCGCCGCCTGTTACACAACCACCAGGGCACGCCATAACCTCAATAAAGTGGTAATCAGCCTTGCCTTCTCTGATATCATTAAGAAGCTTTCTTGCATTACCCAAACCGCTTACAACAGCAATTTTTACGTCAATACCGGCAACTTTAAGAGTTGCTTCCTTGATACCTTCGGTTCCTCTTACAACTTCAAAATCAAGCTTGTCAAGGCTCTTGCCTTCCAGAACTTCAACAACAGTTCTGAGAGCGGCTTCCATAACACCACCGGTTGCACCAAATATAACACCTGCACCGCTGGCTTCCTCAAACGGATTATCAAATTTTTCATCAGGAAGCTTGTTGAAGAGTATTCCTGCTTCTTTAATCATTTTAGCAAGCTCACGAGTTGAAATAACAGCATCTACATCACGAAGAGCGTTAACTTCCATCTCAGGACGACCTGACTCAAACTTTTTAGCAACGCAAGGCATAACTGAAACCACATACATTTTTGCAGGGTCAATGCCAAGCTTATTAGCATAATAACTCTTAAGAATTGCACCAAACATCTGATGAGGTGACTTACAGCTTGAAAGATTATCAAGAAAATCAGGGAAATTATGTTCGCAGAACTTAATCCAACCAGGGCTGCAAGATGTAATCATAGGAAGTTTTCCGCCATTTTGAAGTCTCTCAATAAACTCTGTTCCTTCTTCCATAATTGTAAGGTCAGCACCTGTATCTGTATCAAATACGCCATCAAATCCCATTCTTCTGAGAGCAGCAGCCATTTTGCCTGTAACAGCAGTACCAATCGGATAGCCAAACTCTTCACCAAGACCTGCTCTTACAGCAGGTGCTGTCTGTACAACAACATACTTTTCAGGATCATTGATTGCATCCCAAACTTCTTTTGTGTTATCTTTTTCACGCAAAGCGCCGGTAGGACAAGCAACTATACACTGACCACAGTTTACGCAGGGAACCTCGCCCAATGACTTATTGAAAGGCGAAGCAATAGTTGTTTTAAATCCTCTTTCAGTAGCATCTATCACAGAAACTGTCTGAATTGTTTTACAAGCACTTACGCAACGACGGCAAAGTACGCACTTGTTGTTATCTCTGACAATTGATGGAGAAACATCATCAATTTCATATTCATTACGTTCGCCTTGATAAGTAATGTCTCTTACACCTAAATCATCAGCAAGCTTCTGAAGCTCACAATTTTGATTTCTGATACAGGTAAGACATTTTCTGTCGTGATTTGAAAGCAACAATTCAAGATTAGTCTTTCTTGCAGCTCTTACTTTGGGTGTATTTGTAAGAACTTCCATGCCCTCGGACACAGGATACACGCACGCAGCCTGAAGATTTCTTGCACCTACAACCTCAACAATACACATTCTGCAGGAACCTGTTTTGCTTACATCCTTAAGATAGCAAAGGGTAGGTATTTCGATATTTGCACTGCGAGCAGCTTCAAGTACTGTTGAACCTGCAGGAACGCTGATGCTTTGACCATTTATTTTAATATTAACCATTTCCATATCATTCACTCTCCCTTTCCTTATTTCTTTATAATTGCGCCGAATTTACAAGTATCCATACAAACGCCACATTTAATACATTTCTCAGGATCAATTGTGTATGGTGACTTGATTTCGCCTGAAATTGCACCAACAGGACATTTTCTTGCACAAGCACTACAACCTTTACACTTATCTGCAACGATTGAGTATCTAACAAGATTTTTACAAACACCTGCAGGACAAACCTTATCACGAACGTGAGCTTCATATTCATCACGGAAATAACGCAGCGTGCTGAGTACAGGGTTAGGAGCTGTCTGACCCAGGCCACAAAGAGCAGTTGACTTTATGCTGTAGCAAAGCTCTTCCATTTTGTCAATGTCTTCCATTGTACCGTTACCGGAAGTAATCTTTTCAAGGATTTCATAAAGCCTCTTTGTACCAACACGACAAGGTGTACACTTACCACAAGACTCATCAACTGTGAATTCAAGGAAGAACTTAGCGATATCAACCATACAGTTGTCTTCATCCATAACAATAAGACCGCCTGAACCCATCATTGAACCTATCTGGATAAGTGAATCGTAGTCAATAGGAGTATCCATAAGATGAGCAGGGATACATCCGCCTGAAGGACCACCTGTCTGAGCAGCCTTGAACTTCTTACCACCAGGGATACCTCCGCCTATATCCTCAACAATCTCACGAAGGGTTGTTCCCATCGGGATTTCAACAAGACCGGTGTTATTGATTTTACCGCCAAGAGCAAATACCTTTGTACCTTTGCTCTTTTCAGTTCCTATAGTCTGGAACCAGTCTGCACCGTTAAGAATGATTTGTGCGATATTAGCATAGGTCTCAACGTTGTTAAGAAGAGTTGGTTTTCCCCAAAGACCCTTAACAGCAGGGAATGGCGGACGTGGACGAGGCTCGCCACGCTTACCTTCAATTGAGGTAATAAGAGCAGTCTCTTCACCGCAAACAAACGCACCTGCACCGAGACGAATTTCCAAATCAAAATCAAAGCCGCTGTCAAATATATTTTTACCCAAAAGTCCGTATTCTCTTGCCTGAGCAATTGCAATACCAAGACGCTTAACAGCAATTGGATATTCAGCTCTTATGTAGATATAACCCATATTAGCACCTACAGCGTAACCTGCAATAGCCATTGCTTCAATAACAGCATGTGGGTCGCCTTCAAGAATACTTCTGTCCATGAATGCACCAGGGTCACCCTCATCGGCATTACATGCAACAAACTTCTGGTCGCCTTCAGCCTTATATGTGAACTCCCATTTCATACCGGTAGAAAAACCACCGCCGCCACGTCCACGAAGACCTGACTTTTTGATTACATCAATAACTTCCTCACGTGACATTTCAGTAAGAACTTTACCAAGTGCCTGATAACCGTCAACAGCGATATATTCCTCAATATTTTCAGGGTTTATAACACCGCAGTTACGAAGAGCAATTCTCATCTGCTTTTTATAGAAGTCAACTTCATTGAGGCTCTTGATATTATCTTCTTCAATTGTTTCAGCGTAAAGTAATCTTTTAACTACTCTACCCTTAATAAGATGTTCTTCAACAATTTCCTTTACATCCTCAGGAGTAACTCTGCTGTAAAAAGCACCCTCAGGATAAACTATCATAACAGGGCCCAAGGCACAAAGACCAAAACATCCTGTTTTTACTATTTTAAATTCCTTTTCTAAATTATTTGCAGCAAGCTGTGCTTCCATTTCTTTAATAATGGCATCGCAACCTGAGGATGTACATCCCGTACCGCCGCAGCAAAGAATATGTCCTCTGACCATATCCATATCTAAACACCGATCCTTTCTCTTGTTCCGATTCAAAAATTACTTTTTAATTGCCCTTGGCTTTAAAACTATTCCGCAGCACCGATTGTGTATTTTGTAACAACACGACCGTTTACAATATGCTCACTTACAATTTCTGCAGCCTTTTTGGGGTCCATCTTTACATAAGTTACTTTTTCCTCACCTGGAACATAAACCTCAACAATAGGTTCCAGTCGGCAAACGCCTATACAGCCAGTCTGAGTTACAGCAACATGGTCGAGATTTCTCTTTGCAGCCTCCTCAATAATGGCACTCATTACCGGTCTTGCACCGGCAGCAATACCGCAGGTTGCCATTCCAACAACTATACGAACTGCATGGTCATCCTTTCTCAGGTTCACAGTAGCTTTAGCTCTGTTTCTTATCATTTCAAGCTCAGCTAAGCTTTTCATATTAAAACCTCCATTTAAATTAATTTTAAATAAGTGATTCCTCGCCTTCCTGAAGATATTCAGAAAGCCACATATATATCTCCGGTACATTAAACGGAACATCTCCCAATATAGCCCTAAGTTCAGCTGTATCAAGATTAAATTCCTTTTCATTTACAATATGTGTATAAATAAAATTCACATTTTCATATGCAGTAATCAGTCCAAGCAAGGTGCCTGCGATATCGCCCAAAGGCTGTCTGTCTATGCACGAGTGCACAAAGTCAGCCATTATGGTTGTCCCTTTTCCCACCTCAGAAGTTATCTCAAAGCTTCCTCCGGTAGATTCAGCGGCAAGCTTGAAAAGAGGAATTCCAAGTCCCACCTTTCTTGTAGTGCGGCTTGTTGTGAACGGGTCAGTAACCTTTTTTAAAAATTCAGCACTCATTCCACATCCATCATCTTTTATAACCACCGACAACGAGTCTGATAAAAAATCTTCTTTTATCTCAATATCAACCCTTGTAGCACCTGCAACAACAGAATTCTGCACAATATCCAGAATATGTAATGATATCTCACGCATAATTACTGTCTGTACTTATTGATAATACCTTCAACATCATCAACAACCAGTCTTCCGTAAACATCATCATTTACAGTCAAAACCGGTGCAAGTCCGCAAGCACCTATACAACGGGTTGCTTCAATAGAGAAAAGTCCATCCGGTGTACATTCGCCAACTTCAATACCGAGAATCTCCTTAACCTTATCAAGGATGTCTCCTGAACCTTTAACATAACATGCAGTTCCCAGGCAAACACCTATGCAGTATTTACCCTTTGGATTAAGGGAGAACTGGGTATAAAATGTTACTATACCGTAAATCTCTGCAAGAGGTACATCCAATCCCTCTGAAATCATTTCCTGTACTTCAATAGGCAAATATCCGTAAATTTCCTGAGCCTTGTGAAGTACCGGAATTGCAGCACCCTCTTGTCCCTTATGCTCTGCAATAATGGTCTTGAGTTGCTGTTCCTGTTCTTTCGTTCCATTAAACGGAAGCGTCTTTTTTTCCATGTGTAACAAAACCTCCTAAGCTTGTTTGTACTGTAAGAATTCTAAGAGAATTCCAAAGTCCCGTTTAAAATGCGTGATTTAAATCTTTGTTAAAATTATATCATAGTCACGCACAATAATAATTGTACCAAATTTATGATTAAAAATCTACAATTTATTCGTTTTTTTTAGTTAAAAATTGCACAAAAATTCCGCAAATTTTTGTGACTTTTTATTGCTGTTGTCAAAAAACATCTCTGGCTCTGAAATATTCTCCAGATAATGAGCATCAGAGCTTGTGAGAATAACTTTATTTTGATAATCAGTTTGATATTTTAAAAGTCCTTCTTTTGTAATTTCCACCCCGTCAACATCTAAATCAGGTGGCAAAAATCCAAGGTTGGACATCACGCTGTACGAGCTTTTATCAATATGAGCAGGAACAAAAAAACCACCTCTGAGCTTTGTTTCGCGCTGCACTTCATATATATCAAGATTAACTGCAGAAATAAGCAAAAGTTCTTCCTCTCCGATGATATCATCCTCTGCGTTCAGTAAAAGCTGTCTTCCGAAAATTTCAGGTCGGTTTTTTATCCCCTGCATATGCTTTTTTAAAAGCTTTCCCATATCTTCTGCAGCATCAATATCCGGGAAATAGCAAAGAGTATGTACTTCTTCCTGCGTTGTGACTTCTATTCCCGGAATAACCTTTATCTTACCTTTTGCGGCTTCACACACAGCTCTTATGTTATCTGCAGAATTATGGTCAGTAACCGCAATAACATCAAGCCCCAAAAGGCAGGACATATTTACAATATTATTCGGTGTCATATCTTCATCGCCACAAGGAGAAAGTGCCGAATGGATATGCAAATCATAATATTTTTTCATATTCCAAGACCCAAAAGCTTCGAAGCCGCTGAATATGCAGAAATATCACCACCCATAATTACCACCTGCTGTTCATTTGCTTTTTCGACAGTATTTTCGTCAGGCAAAAACCCGTCTGCAATTAAAACACAAGCAGCATCTGCCAGTGATGCAACTGCCACAATGTTGACATTTGTCTGAATTGTTATCCATACGTTGTCTTTTTCAACCTTTGACATTGCCAGACTGAGAAGGTCACCTATGTAACATCCGGTAACTTCTTTAACTTTAGCATTCTCTTCCGCTGAATATATCGTAAGGCCAAGTCTTTCCGCAAGTTCATACGCAGTCATAAAAAACACTTCCTCTTTATAAATTTTTT
>JAZNMD010000106.1:0-3562 GCA_045579385.1 Clostridia bacterium | reverse complement strand
TGTATAAAAAACTGAATTCAGTTTTTTATACAGCCTTTTTTAAAATCTGTAAGCTGAATGGTTTGAATGTGCGTGGCAAACCGCAATTGCAAGTGCGTCTGCGGTGTCATCGGGTTTAGGAACCTTAGAAAGCCCCAGAATTGTTTTTGTCATTTGCTGAACCTGATTTTTTTCCGCCCTGCCATAACCAACAACCGCTTGCTTTACCTGAAGAGGAGTGTATTCAAAAATGGGAATATTATGATTTTTTGCTGCCAGCACAAGAACTCCGCGTGCCTGTGCCACGTTGATAGCTGTTTTTTGGTTGTTATAGAAGAATAATTCTTCAATCGCCATCGCATCGGGATGAACTTTTTCAATAATAGCAGAAAGCTCGTCATAAATATATTTAAGTCTGTCAAACATATCCTCTCCTGCGTCCGTTGTGATTGCCCCGTATTCAACTGTTTTAAAATGGTTTCCCTCGTAATCGATAACCCCAACCCCCACAATTGCGTAGCCCGGGTCAACTCCTAATATCCTCATTTTGGTTTCCTTTCACATATTTAGCACTGCGAATGCATAAAAATTCATTTTTTTGCATAAAAATGCAATAAATTTAAAAAAACTGTTGCATTTTTAAGATAATGCTATTATAATATAAAAAGTAAAATAAAACAAGCATTATTTACAAATGCTTTTTCACTTGGAGGGAATATCAATGGCAAAAGAAAAAGTTGTACTTGCGTACTCAGGCGGTCTTGATACTTCGATTATCATCAACTGGCTGATTGAAAACTATGGTTATGAGGTTATCGCAGTTTGCGGTGACGTTGGTCAGGGTAAGGAAACTGACGGTCTTGAAGAGCGTGCTTTAAAGAGCGGTGCTTCAAAATGTTATATTGAGGATTTGAGAGAAGAATATGTTCGTGATTACATATTCCCAACAGTTAAATCGGGTGCTCTTTATGAGGGTAAGTATTTGCTTGGTACATCTCACGCACGTCCGATTATCGCAAAAAGACTGGTTGAAATAGCAAAAAAAGAAGGTGCGGTTGCTATCTGTCACGGTGCGACAGGCAAAGGTAACGACCAGGTTCGTTTTGAACTTACAATAAAGGCACTTGCTCCTGAAATGAAGATAATTGCTCCCTGGAGAATCTGGGATATAAAATCACGTGAGGATGCGGTTGATTATGCTGAAGCTCACGGAATTGAAATTCCTGTTACAAAGAAGGATCTTTATTCAAGAGACAGAAACATCTGGCATATCAGCCATGAGGGTATGGACCTTGAAGATCCGTGGAATGAGCCACAGTATGAGAGCCTTCTCAAACTTGGAGTTGCTCCGTCAGAGGCTCCGGATGAAGCTACATATGTAGAAATTGGTTTTGAAGCAGGGGTTCCTGTTTCAGTAGATGGCGAAAAGCTGTCACCCGTTGCTTTGGTAGAGAAGCTTAACGCTCTTGGCGGTGCAAACGGTGTAGGTATCGCTGATATAGTTGAAGACAGACTTGTGGGAATGAAGTCACGTGGAGTTTATGAAACCCCGGGTGGTACCATTCTTTACACAGCTATTCAGGAGCTTGAATATCTTTGTCTTGACCGCGACACGCAGGCGTTTAAGAGAATGAGTCAAACTCAGTTTTCACAGCTTGTATATGATGGCAAGTGGTTTACCCCTCTTCGTGCAGCAATGTCTGCTATGTATGATGAGATGGATAAGAACGTTACCGGTACAGTAAGGCTTAAACTTTACAAGGGTAACTGCACACCTGCAGGTGCAAAGTCACCATATTCACTTTACAACGAGAATATAGCAAGCTTCGGTGACAGCAAGGAGCTTTACAGCCACAAGGATTCCGAAGGCTTTATAAACCTCTTTGGCCTGCCGCTTAAGGTCAGAGCAATAATGAATGCAAAGAACGAAGAAAACAAATAACAACAAAGTGTTGCAGGGGTATCTGTGATGATACCCCTCAGCTTTTGTATAGGAGATAGAATTATTATGAAACTATGGGGCGGAAGATTTTCAAAATCAACTGATAAAGCTGTGGATGATTTCAATTCATCAATACGCTTTGACGCACGGATGTATGCTCAGGATATCCGTGGAAGTCAGGCTCACGCCAAAATGCTTGGCAAGCAGGGGATTATTCCAAATGAGGATGCAGAGCTTATTGTAAAAACTCTTGGAGAAATTCTTGCAGATATTGAAAATGGAAAGGTAGAATTTACAATAGATGCAGAAGATATTCATATGAATATCGAAACAATTCTTATATCCCGTATAGGCGATGTGGGTAAAAGACTGCATACGGGAAGAAGCCGCAACGACCAGGTTGCACTTGATGCAAGGCTTTACTTAAGGGACGAAGCGGAGGAGCTTTCCGGCATGATAAAGTCATTGCTATCTGCAATACTTAAACTTGCAGAGGAAAATGTTGAAACGATTATGCCGGGGTATACTCATTTGCAAAAGGCTCAGCCAATAACATTTGCTCATCATATAATGGCATATTACGAAATGTTTTCACGAGACTTATCAAGGCTTTGTGACTGGAAAAAACGAATGAATGTTTTGCCGCTCGGAAGTGGTGCTCTGGCTGGAACGACCTATCCTCTTGACCGGAAATTTGTAGCTGATGAGCTTGGCTTTGATGATATCACAAAGAACAGTATCGACGGAGTTTCTGACCGTGATTTTGTTTGCGAGATGGCGTTTGTTCTTTCAATGATAATGGTTCATCTCAGCAGATTTTCCGAAGAAATTATTCTTTGGAGCTCAAACGAATTTGCATTTGTAGACCTGGACGATGCTTACAGCACAGGTTCAAGCATTATGCCGCAAAAGAAAAACCCTGATGTTGCAGAACTTGCAAGAGGGAAGTCGGGCAGAGTGTTTGGCGATTTGATGGGACTTTTGACCATGATGAAAGGTATTCCGCTTGCGTACAACAAGGATATGCAGGAAGATAAGGAACAGATTTTTGATGCAATTGATACAGTAAAAATGTGTTTGCCTGTATTTGAGGGGATGCTTTCAACCATGAAGCTTCGCAAAGATAATATGTTAAAGGGTGCAAAAGGCGGATTTACCAATGCGACAGATGTTGCTGATTATCTGGTTAAAAAGGGTCTTCCCTTCCGTGATGCACACGCAGTTGTCGGGAAGATGGTTGCATATTGCCTTGATAAAGATACTGTAATTGAAGACCTTTCAATCGGTGAATTCAAGGAATTTTCTCCTATTTTTGAAGAGGATGTATATAACGCAATTTCCCTTGAAACCTGCGTTAATATGCGAAAGATAGTAGGTGGTCCTGCAAAAGATACCATGGCAGAAGTTATAAGAAATTATAAAAATGAATAGTATTAAGTGAACAGGCTTATTCCTAAAAGGCCTGTTCATTGTATAACGAAAACCACGCGTGAGCCTGCCTGGTTCAAAAGAGGTTAACCGATGAACAGATAATAAATTAGAATTTAGAAAAAAGCAGTGTGATTTGAAATATTGAAGTATAGCACAAACAATTTAATGGAAAGCCTTCCCCTTGAGGGGAAGGTGGGTTTTGCGTAGCAA
>JAZNMD010000105.1:0-4484 GCA_045579385.1 Clostridia bacterium | reverse complement strand
ATGGAAAGCCTTCCCCTTGAGGGGAAGGTGGGTTTTGCGTAGCAAAACTCGGATGAGGTGGCAATGTAGATACTGAAAGACTGTATATAATAAACACCTCATCAGTCTCGCCTTGCTCGACAGCTGTCTCGGCTCTCGCCTTGGGCAGCGCTAAACGATTGCCACCGGCAATCAGCGCCCTCAAGGGGAAGCCTGCGAAGAAACAACCCATTTATGGGTAGCAAGTAAAAGTTGCATGGCTGGCAGGCCAATAAAAAGACGCACTTGTGCGTAGCCAGTAGAGGGTAGGGCTATGCCCGAAACTGAAATACCCCCCGTTATACGGGGGGATATTTATTAAAAGGGTTTTTACAAGTCTATGGAGATAAAAACGCACCACAGAAAATTAACTGCGGTGCGTTTTTTGTGTTGTGTGGCGACAACAAGAGCGGTCAAATAAAAAATGCGCATAGCCGAAGCTATACGCATGAAAAACGTACAGCGCCGACTCTTATTGTCACATAAGCATACCAACAGGGATATGAAAAATCAGGCTTACGTTTTTGCCAAACGAAGTCCTGTTAGTATTTACTTATGTGACAGATTTATTATATCACATGAAGATTTGAATTACAATATTTTTGAAAAGTTTTTATATCAAGAGGAAGATTTCCTTTTGATAAAGATGACCGCATTGTCAAGGAGAGAATTTAAAAGGTTTAAATTGACTTTTTAAGGAAAAACTTATCCAAAAACCCTTGACAAAACAAAAGATAGGTGGTATAGTAGCGTTAGTGGTTAGCACTCTTTTTGGTTGAGTGCTAACAAAAAAACATTTTCCAGACTCAAAGGAGGCGGGGCGTGTGGCGTTAAGTGACAGAAAAAAGCTTATTCTTCAGGCGATTGTTGAGGATTATATCAGCACAGCGGAGCCTGTGGGGTCAAGAAGCATTTCCAAAAAGTCTGACTTGAATCTCAGTGCGGCAACAATCCGCAATGAGATGGGCGATTTGGAGGAGATGGGTCTTCTTGTTCAGCCGCATACATCTGCTGGTCGAGTTCCGTCAACGGGTGGATACAGGCTTTATGTTGACTCTCTTATGGAAAAATATGAAATGACAGCATCCGAAATTGCTGAGATAAAAGAGGCAGCAAACCAAAAACACCGTGAGCTTGAAAAAATAACCCGTGATGTTGCGGCGGCTTTTTCGGGGATTACGAGACTTCCTGTTATCGGTATGCTTCCGGGGGCAGAGTCCGGCGTGGTTAAAAACATCAAGGTTGTTAAAATTGATACCGACAAGGCGATGCTTATAATATCCGACAAGTCGGGCATCATTAAAAACAAGCTGCTCAAGCTTAAAACCGAGATTTCGGACGATTTTGCCGACCAGCTTTCAAGAATTCTTAACGAAAACCTTTCGGGACTGACCATTTCCGAAATTAATCTTTCAAACATAATGGAAATTCAGTCAGTCATAGGCAAAAATTTTGAAATTCTTGCAACCGTGATGGAAATGGTGCACGAGGCTGTTATGGAAATTGACACAAAACAAATTTTTGTAGATGGTCTTTCAAATATATTCCATTTTCCCGAATACAGCAGCGTTGACAAGGTAAAAGCCTTGTTTGATGCAGTTGAAAATAAGGAAAATCTTTCAAAAATAATTTTAGAGGCGGTGCCTGTGGGACAGACAAAGGTGCTTATCGGGGAGGAGCTTCCCGTGCCTGAGCTTAAAAATAACAGCGTTATCCTGTCGCCCTACAGGGTGTCAGATAATATAATGGGCGTTCTGGGGGTTTTGGGGCCTGCCAGAATGGATTATGCAAAAGTAATTTCACTTCTGGAGTTCTTTACGGGGCAGCTTGCTGAAGCGCTGAGTAAGGACTTTGGAGAAAAACGGACAATGAAGTTGCTTGCAGGAGGTGAAGAATAATGTCAACAGAAGAAAAAAATCAAACAGAAGAGATATTGGAAGAAGCTGTTGAAGCGGCTGAGGAAGCAGAAGAAGCTAAAGAAGCAGAGGAAACTGTGTCCGAGACGGATGCTTTAAAGGCAGAGCTTGAACAGATGAAGGATAAAATGATGCGGCACGCAGCGGAGTTTGACAACTTCAAAAAACGCAGCGCCAAGGAACGTGAAGAGCTTTACAATATGACGGTGTGTGACACTATCGAAAAGCTGCTTCCCGTCAAGGATAATCTTGAGCGCGCGGTTGCGGCGGCAGATGCGTCTTCAAGTGATATGCTGGAGGGCGTTAAGATGATTCTTAAACAGCTTGACGATTGTCTTTCGGCAATGGGCGTTGAAAAAATCAAGACCGTAGGCGAGGAATTTAATCCCGACCTTCACAATGCGGTAATGCACGAGGAAAACCCAGAGCTTTCAGAGAACGTTGTTTCCGAGGAGCTGATGAGCGGATTTACCTGCAAGGGCAGAGTTATAAGACACGCAATGGTTAAGGTTGCAAACTAAACTTGTTTATTAAAAATTTTACAGATAAAGAAAGGTTGATTTAAAATGGCAAAAATTATAGGTATTGACTTAGGTACAACAAATTCATGTGTTGCAGTTATGGAAGGCGGCGAGCCTGCGGTTATTACAAATCCCGAGGGTGCAAGAACAACCCCTTCTGTTGTTGCTTTCACAAAAAATGGCGAGAGACTTGTTGGTCAGGTTGCAAAAAGACAGGCAATCACAAACCCCAACACTATAAGCTCAATCAAGCGTGAAATGGGAAGCGACTACAAAGTTGATGTTGATGGAAAAGGCTACACCCCGCAGGAGATTTCTGCAATGATTCTTCAGAAGCTTAAGGCAGACGCTGAAAGCTACCTCGGCGAAAAAGTTACTCAGGCGGTTATTACTGTTCCTGCTTATTTCAGCGATGCACAGCGTCAGGCTACAAAGGACGCAGGCAAGATTGCAGGTCTTGAAGTTCTCAGAATTATCAACGAGCCAACAGCCGCGGCACTCGCTTACGGACTTGACAAGGACACCGACCAGAAGATTATGGTTTATGACCTTGGCGGTGGTACATTTGACGTTTCAATCCTTGAAATAGGCGATGGCGTGTTTGAAGTTCTTGCTACCAGCGGTAATAATAAGCTGGGCGGAGATGACTTTGACCAGAAAATTATTGATTACCTTGCTGCTGAATTCCAGAAGGAAAACGGTATTGACTTAAAGAGCGACAAAATGGCTCTTCAGAGACTTAAAGAAGCTGCAGAAAAAGCAAAAATTGAGCTTTCGGGCGTTATGACATCAAACATCAATCTGCCCTTTATAACAGCAGATGCAACAGGCCCCAAGCATCTTGACATCACTCTTACCAGACAGAAGTTCAATGAACTTACAGCAGACCTGGTTGAACAGACAATGATTCCTACAAAGAACGCACTTACAGACGCAGGCGTTTCTCCATCAGAGATTGATAAGGTACTTCTCGTTGGTGGTTCTTCAAGAATTCCTGCTGTTCAGGAAGCAGTTCAGAGACTTATCGGCTCAGAGCCGCACAAGGGCATCAATCCTGACGAATGTGTTGCAATCGGTGCAGCAATCCAGGCAGGCGTGCTTTCAGGCGATGTTGAGGACCTCGTTCTTCTTGACGTAACACCTCTCTCGCTCGGTATCGAGACAATGGGCGGCGTGTTTACCAAGATTATCGAAAGAAATACAACTATTCCCACCAAAAAGAGCCAGATCTTTTCAACTGCGGCAGACAGCCAGACAAGTGTAGAAGTTCACGTGCTCCAGGGCGAACGTGAAATGGCGGCTTACAACAAGACTCTCGGACGTTTCAGCCTTACAAACATTCCTCCCGCACCACGTGGCGTTCCGCAGATTGAAGTTTCATTTGACATCGACGCAAATGGTATCGTTCACGTAACTGCAAAGGATATGGGAACAGGCAACAGCCAGGATATCACAATTACATCAAGCACAAATCTCTCAGATGAGGATATCGAAAAGGCAGTAAAAGAAGCAGAACAGTTTGCGGCTGAAGATAAAAAGAAGAAAGAAGCAGTTGACACAAGAAACACAGCCGACAATATGGTTTACCAGACAGAAAAGACCCTCACAGACCTTGGCGACAAAATAACCGAGGAAGAGAAAGCAGGTATCCAGACAGAGGTTGACAAGCTCAAAGAGCTTCTCAAAGCAGAGGACCTTGACGTTGAAGCAACAAAAGCTCAAACAGAAGCAGTTTCACAAAAATTCTATGAAATTTCTTCAAAGCTCTACGCAGATGCACAAGCTCAGGCTCAGGCACAGCAAGCAGGAGCAGAAACTGCAAACAATGCAGCGCCTGATGACAATGTAGTGGATGCGGAGTATAAGGTAGTAGACGACGAGCAGTAGGGGAAACGAGTCGTAAGATTGGTGTAAAGACGCAAACTCTCCCCGCTCGCAGTGCAAAAAGCACAGCTTCGGGATTCAGTTTGTGCCTTTCCCCTTAATATACTACAAACTTGAGAGGAAAGGTTTAAAAACTGCAAAAAGA
>JAZNMD010000104.1:0-4633 GCA_045579385.1 Clostridia bacterium | reverse complement strand
TTCGATGCACGAACAAGCAACACCGCCTGCGTTTGCAGCCTTTGCAGGACCGATTACAACGCCATTCTCACGGAGGTAAGCAACAGCCTCGTTAGTTGTTGGCATATTGGACCCTTCGCAAAGGAACTTACATCCTGCTTCAACCATTTCCTTAGCCTCAGCCATACCGATTTCGTTTTGAGTAGCACAAGGAATGTAAAGGTCTGCCTTAACACCCCACGGTTTTTTACCCGGATAGAATGTTGCATTGGGGAACTTTTCTGCATAAGGAGCACAAATATTCTTTCCTGAAGCACGAAGCTCAAGCAAGTAATCCTCTTTTTCGCCTGCTGTAACACCATCAGGATCATATATATAACCATCAGGACCTGATATGGTTATTACCTTTGCACCAAGAGCGTTAAGCTTCTGAACTGTACCCCAGGTAACGTTACCAAAACCTGAAACTGCAACAGTTTTGCCGGCAAGCTCCTCACCGAAGTGCTTAAGCATTTCTCTTGCAAAAAATACTATACCATAGCCTGTAGCCTCTGTACGTCCCTTAAGACCACCATACGAAAGGCCTTTACCTGTGAGAACACCTTCGTATACATCCTTAAGTCTTTTATACTGACCAAAGAGGTACCCGATTTCTCTTGCACCTACGCCTAAGTCTCCTGCAGGAACATCTGTGTTTGCACCGATATGTCTGTAAAGCTCTGTCATAAATGACTGACAGAAACGCATAATTTCTGCATCTGACTTACCGTTGGGATCAAAGTCTGCACCGCCTTTGCCACCACCGATAGGAAGGCCTGTAAGTGAGTTTTTGAAAATCTGTTCAAATCCCAAAAACTTGATAATGCCTATGTAAACGTTTGGAGCAAATCTCAATCCGCCTTTATATGGACCAATTGCACTGTTGAACTGCACTCTGTATCCACGGTTTACCTGAACCTTGCCATTGTCATCAACCCAGGGAACACGGAATGAAATTGCTCTTTCAGGCTCAATCAATCTTTCCATAAGACCCGCAGCCTCATATTCAGGATGCTGCTCAATAACAGGTTCCAAGGATTCCAAAACCTCATAAACAGCCTGCAAGAACTCTGTCTCGCCTGCGTTACGCTTTTCAGCGATCTCGTAAACTTTCTTTAAGTATTCATTTTTAATACTCACTCTAAATCAACTCCTGTTAATCTTATAAAATATTAGTAATAATTATATCATAAAAAATAGCTATATGCAATAATTATTTTTGAAAAAAATGTAATTTTTTAGCAAAACTAGGCTTTTTGTTTTATGCAATTTAACAGCATAATCCCGCTAGTCTCCCCGTCGAAAAAGCAATCTGAAGATTAAAACCGCCTGTATATGCATCAACGTCTATGATTTCTCCTGCAAAATAAAGTCCATCCACAAGTTTTGATTTCATTGTAGACGAGTCAATCTCCTTTACCGAAATGCCTCCTGATGTAATAATTGCCTGTTCAATCGGGCAAAATCCCTTGACATTAAATTCAATTCCTTTTATTGCCGACACAAGAGCTTTGCGTTCTTCCTTTGTAATTGAGTTAACTTTCTTTCTTGGGTCAATTCCAGAAAGCATAACCACGGTATCGATAAGTCCGCTTGGCAGAAGCTCACTTAGACTATTGACAAAGTCACGGTTTGCAAATTTCTGAAAGTCTCTTACAATACGTGCATCCAGAGTTTTTTCATCAAGTGCAGGTTTAAGGTCAAGCAAAATTTTGTACTTTCTTTCTGCCATAGGTCTCATATGTGCCGAAGCACTTAAAATCACAGGCCCACTTAAACCAAAGTGTGCAAACATCATTTCTCCGAAATCCTGGTAAACCCTCTTGTTATTTTCATTAAAAACGGTTATTTCAATGTTTTTAAGAGACAACCCCATCAACTCATACGCCCATGTTTCCTCCACCTCAATTGGTACAAGGGAGGGATTTATATCAGTTACCGTATGGCCAAGCTCATTTGCCCAAATATATCCATCACCCGTAGACCCAGTGGCTTTGTAAGATGCACCACCCGTCGCAATAATAACCGAGCTTGCGTATATTTCGCCCATGGTCTCACAGTTAACACCCACAACTTGTTTGTCCTTGCTCATAACACTTTGAACCTTGTCGCAGACAATTTTCACTCCGTTTTTTTTCAAAAATCCGGTCATAGCATCCACAACGCTCTGACTTCTATCAGAAACGGGGAAAACTCTGTTTCCCCGCTCCACTTTGGTGTCAACACCCAAATTATTGAAAAATTGAATTGTGTCACTGTTGGTAAATCCATAAAACGAGCTGTACAAAAAGTTGCGGTTTACCGTCACATTATCCAGCAGTTCTTCAACATCCTCGCACGCATTTGTGATGTTGCATCTGCCTTTACCTGTAATCAGAAGTTTTTTGCCGAGTATACGGTTTTTTTCTATCAGAATTACAGACTTTCCTCTTTCAGCAGCGGTCCCTGCAGCCATCATTCCGGCAGCACCTCCGCCTATTACAATTACATCAGCTCTTTTTCCCATTTCTGTTCACCGCTTTTTTGCTATCTGTTTTTCGTACAGACTTTCTGGAATGAGCCTTGATGGGACTTTTAGTTGAAGATAATCTGCCGCTTTTTCCCTTTCCCTTGTCAGGCTCAATCTTTTTAAGCATATTAACCTCTGACTCACTGAGCTTACGCCATTTTCCCAAAGGAAGATGCCCAAGTGTAAGTCCGGCTTCCTTTGTTCGTCTCAGGCGTTTTACAATACAACCAAGTGCCTCAAACATTTTTCTTACCTGACGGTTTCTGCCCTCGTGAATGGTTATCTCAATTTTTGTGCCATACTGAGTGGCACCAATAACTTCAACCTCAGCAGGACTTGTCTTTTGTCCGTCGATAACAACACCACGTCTCAGCTGATTTATCGTGTCCATCGACACATCTCCCGTAACCTCTGCAACATAGGTTTTTGCTATGTCGTGCTTTGGATGAGTTATGCAGTAAGTCAGTTCCCCATCATTAGTAAGCAGAAGCAAGCCTTCGGTATCATAATCAAGTCTGCCGACAGGATAAATTCTTGCAGATATATCTGAGACAAGGTCCATAACCGTAGGTCTGTCCTTATCATCAGACACAGTTGTTATAAAGCCAACAGGCTTATTAAGCATAATATACTCTTTTTTTACCGAGTGTTTTACAACTTCGCCATCGAATTTTACAATGTCATAATTCTCGTCAACCAAAACACCCATTTTGCGGATTATTTCATCATTCACTGAAACTCTGCCATCGGCGATCAATTTCTCCGCAGCCCGTCTTGATGCAATGCCTGCATCCGACAGATATTTTTGTAATCTTACCATCTTCTACCTCATACGGTTTACATATTCTTATATTTTTCAAGTATCTTTTCAATACGCTTAATCGGATTAAGCAACTCGCTGATGGAATGCTCAGAATTAAGCTCACTTATAAGAAGTGCTATATATTTACTCATATCAACCTGGTGATACCACTTTTTCTCAAGCAATTCAGGCTTTGCATAAATCAGGTTTGTGGTAAACACGCCTTCAATCAAGCCCTCTTCGTAAGCCTTATCAAATCTTTCAAAGCCTTCAGTAAAGAGACCGAAAGTAGAGAAAACAAAAACTCTTGATGCTTTTCTCTTTTTAAGCTCTCTTGAAACATCTATCATAGAATCGCCTGAAGAAATCATATCGTCAATAACAATAACATTCTTTCCATCGAGATCTGTTCCTAAGAATTCGTGAGCAACAATCGGATTCTTTCCGTTTACAACTCTTGAATAATCACGGCGTTTGTAGAACATACCAAGTTCCATTCCAAGAACAGATGAATAGTACATACATCTTGACATAGCCCCCTCATCAGGAGAGATAATCATAGTATTTTCTTTATTCAAGATAATATCTTTATCATATTTAAGGCAAGCCTTTATCATCTGATATGTAGGCATAACATTTTCAAAGCCTTTAAACGGAATCGCATTCTGCACTCTTGGGTCATGTGCGTCAAAGGTAATGATGTTATCAACACCTATATTACAAAGTTCCTGAAGTGCCATTGCACAGTCAAGAGATTCTCTTGAAGAACGTTTGTGCTGACGTCCCTCATAAAGCATAGGCATAATAACTGTAATTCTCTTAGCTTTTCCTCCGATTGCTGATATTGCACGCTTTAAGTCCTGATAATGATCATCCGGGCTCATCGGTACATCAGTGCCATAAAGCTTATAAGTTTCGCCATAGTTAAAGCAATCCACTATGATATAAACATCATATGTTCTTGCAGAATGTAAGAGTGTAGACTTTGCTTCACCTGTTCCAAATCTTGATGTTTTTATAGGAAGCAAAAACGAACCTAGATTTTCAATATCATCATTGAAAGTTTTCAGGTAATAATCCACCCTGCTGCAAAAATTTTCGCAGCCATTCATTCCTATTACTCCAAGTCTTCCCAGATTGTACGATTCGATGGTTGATTTCATTTTTCTATTCTCCTTTAAAATACTATTTATTTTCTGATAAAAGCTTATATTTTACATCCCAAAGTTTCTGTGACAGGTCAACATAATAACCGTGAGGATTTTCAAAACGCTTAACCTCGTCCCAGATTTTATCAATTTCTG
>JAZNMD010000103.1:0-6574 GCA_045579385.1 Clostridia bacterium | reverse complement strand
GTTTGATGTTTACAGAGTGAAACAAATCTGGAGAAGCAAAGTGACAGAAAGCCGACAGCTTGTTGGCAAACAGCTCGGCGGAATGTCCGAAATCCTGAACAAGCTGACAGAAGAAATTGACAAAGAAACGAAAAAAAGTGCGGTTTCCGCTTGGGAAATCAGGTCAAGGCTTGAACTTTGCGGAATAAAGCCTAAGGATATAAATATTATGCAGGATAATTTTGGGAGACAAAAGGTTGAAATCCTTGTAAAGCTGAGCAAGTGTCAGGGAAAGCAAAGACGTATGATTGAAAAGACTGTAAAAAGTATGACGGGGTGCAACGCTTTAATACGTGAGGAGTTTCAAGAAAACAAAAAGCTTGTGAGGCTTGTGTTCTCCGAGACAGAGAGATACTGTGTTGAAACGGAATATGCCTCTGCTGCTGCAGATGATAAAAGTGGCGATAATTTCAGATTCTTGCATCTTAAAAACGGAAAGTTTATTATTGCAATAAGTGACGGAATGGGCACAGGAAGACGTGCTGCCAAGGAGAGTGAAGCAATTCTGGAGCTTTTGGACAGTTTTCTGGAAGCGGGTTTTGAAAGCAGTATTGCGGTAAAGCTCATAAATTCCATAATGGTTGTGAAGTCTGACGAGGATGCCTTTGTGACTTTGGATTTGTGTATAATTGATTTATATTCGGGAGAAGTACGATTTATAAAAACAGGGGCAGAACCCAGCTTTATTTCAAACGAAAGCGGACGGGTCAGGACATTTCGGGCGTCAGCACTACCTGTTGGCCTTATTGAAGAAGCGGAAGCGGATGTTTCACAGACAAGGGTCAGGGATGGTGACTGCATTGTTATGATTACCGATGGCGTTGAAAGCCCTGAAAACGGTAGCCTTTGGGTAAGCGATTTTATAAAGAATGAGGGGGTAATGAAGACAGAAGGTTCTGTTGCGGATAGAATTTTAAACCGTGCCGTCGAAAAAATGGGCGGCACGGTAAAAGATGATATGACTGTACTTTCGGTCAAAATAAAATCAGTTGTATAGCTTTAAGGCTTTTCAACAAACTCCATACGGATAAAATACCCACGGTCATGACGACAGACAGGACAAATGGGAGGAACAGCTGTTCCCTCGTAAACAAAGCCGCAGTTGAGACACATCCATTTTGTTTCAATGTCGGAAACGAAAAGCTTGTCCTGCTCTAAAAGCTCTGCAAAGCGGGCAAAACGTTGACTGTGGGTGTTTTCGATTTCTGCAATGTTCTTAAAAAGTGTGGAAACTTCTAAAAATCCCTCGTTTGCAGCGACCTCAGAAAAATGCTTGTAAACATTGCTGTATTCTTCGTTCTCGTTATGCTGAGCAGAGCGGAGGAGAGATATAATTGAATCACTTATGTCAATTGGATATGTTCCGTCAATGGCGATGTTTTCTCCGGATGCGGTGCTGAGATGGTTGTAAAAAAGCTCAGCGTGCTCCTTTTCCTGACCTGCTGTGAAGTTGAATACCGCTTCTATCACATAAAGATTCTGTTTTCGTGCCTGAGATGCCGCAAAGGTGTAGCGGTTGCGTGCCTGGCTTTCTCCTGCAAATGCACGAAGCAAATTAAGTTTTGTTTCACTTGAACTGAAATTCATAGTTTAACCTCCTTGTGTTTTTCCTAAGCTATATTCATTAGTATGGATATTAATGGATAAATTATGCATGTTAAAAAACAAAGAAAGTATAAATATTTGTATGAATTTTCCTGATGGAATTACAGAAATTAAGTATATACAAAAACCCCCGCTCCTTATTTCAGGGAGCGGGGTCTCTTGTAAGTAAATTTATTTTTGTCTTGAACTTGTTCTTCCCTCTGGTTTGATATCACCTGACTTAATGAGTGAAATTTTTGTAAGGTAAGGTCCGACTATTTCATAGACAAGCACCGCAAAAAGAGTTATGGATTGTACAAGACTGCCGATTGAACCAAGTTCAAGAGCTTTGCTTGCCATACCGATTGCGACACCTGCTTGAGGAAGAAGTGTAATACCAAGGTATTTGATTATAGTTTCGTCGCAGGAAGCCATTCTTGAACTGATGTTTGCCCCTATATATTTACCCGCAGAACGAGAGATAATATAAAGTATACCTACTATGATAACTGCGGTCTGACCAAATACCGAAAAGTCTAAAGCGGCACCCGAAAGAACAAAGAACAGCACATAAAATGGGGTTGTCCATCTGTCGGCTCTGTCCATAAGTTGTTCTGAAAAGTCACAAATATTGCAGAAAATAGTGCCAAGCATCATACAGGAAAGAAGTGACGAAAAGCCGATGTGTATTCCTGCTACGTTAAATTTAAGAGATGAGAGTGCAACCGTAAGCATTACATAAGTAATTGATATAGAAAGTCTTTTTGAACGTGAATGGAAAAATTTTTCAGTAAAGTTGAAAACGATACCGATAATTGCACCAAGAGCAAGAGACAGAACAACCTCAAGAATCGGCTCCATTACGATAGAAGTAATATTTACATCTCCAAGACTTAAAGTTTTTGCAATACCAAAGGATATGGCAAAAATAACAAGACCAACAGCGTCGTCAAGGGCAACTACAGGAAGAAGAATATCGGTAAGTTTTCCCTTTGCCTTGTACTGCTTAACAACCATCAAGGTTGCAGCGGGTGCTGTCGCAGCAGCTACCGCACCAAGAATAATGGCGGCTGGCAGCGGAAGTACTTCAGGTATAGCGAAGTGAACAGCTATCAAAACGATATCGACTAAAACAGTGGTAAACACTGCCTGGAATATGCCGACTATTGTTGCCTGCTTGCCGATTTTTTTCAGCTGAGACAACCTGAACTCGTTACCTATTGAGAATGCGATAAAGCCAAGCGCAAGGTCGCAGAGAATGGAAAAACTGTTTACGTGTGGAAGAGTCAAAAAGCCAAGTCCTTGGATGCCAAGTTTCCCAAGACAAAATGGCCCAAGGATTATCCCGGTAATTAAATATGCTGTAACTGCAGGCAGTCCGACAAGCTTTGCGATTCTTGTAAGCAACAGCCCCGCAAGCAGAGCTACAGCAAGTGTAAGTAAAATAATTGTAGTGTTCATGATGTTCTCCTTAATTATAATGTAGTAAATATTTTATGTTTAATTATTTTTGAAACTAATATATTGATTTGACTTTGACTGGTTTTAAATCAAGTCAGCCAGATGCGGACGCAAACGCTTGAAAATAGCATTCCCTAAAAATAGCAGAACAGCTGTGACCGCCCAAAAATATAAAGTAAGCCAAGAGTCCTGCCAGAATGGTGTTCCGTACACAAAAGTATTTCGGTAACCCTCTGTTATGTAATAAACGGGGTTAAGTTTAAAGAGTATGTGTAGCGAAGGCGGGATGGCGTTTATGTCCCAGAAAATAGGAGTAAGCCAAAATCCGAACTGAACAAGAACCCCTACGACATTACTTATATCCCTTGCGAAAACTGTAAGAGTTGCAGTTATTCTTCCAAGTGCAAGCGACAGAACATATGCCGATGCCATATAATAAAGCACCTGCAGATGCAAAAGCGTTGGGAAGTACCCATAAGCACTTGAAACAATAAAGGTAAGAGCTACAAAAAACAAATGCACAAAAAATGCAGAGGTAACCCTGATGGTAGGCAGTATATCCACTTTAAAAACAACCTTTTTTACAAGGTAGGAGTAGTCGATAAAAACTCCAGTTGCACCGCCCCAGGCCTCAGAAATAAAGAACCACGGAACAACGCCGGAAACAAGCCATATCACATAGGGCATATCGTTCACGGGACCATTCTGGAATGCTACCTGGAAAACAAACCAATAAATGAGGATGGTTATAATCGGACTTATAAATGCCCAGATTGCACCAAGAGCTGAGCCTGCATATTTTGATTTAAAATCATTTTTAGCAAGTGAAAAAAGCATATTAAAATTCTCCTTTATCTTTTGTTAGCCGCCAATCTTCAAGACCTGTCTGGATAGCGTGCATCATTCTGGCTTTAAAATGTCGGTCAAGTGATGTTTTTTCGTTTATAAAATCCTTCATATCCTGACGCTTTGAAACACCGTCCATAGGGCAGGGGTTTTTTACTATAGGAAGATTTGCCCGTTTTGCGTAGCCACGGATATCTGCTTCGGGAGTATAAATCAGAGGTCTTATAACAGAAACCTCCCGGCGTGAAAGATAGGTAACAGGGGAAAAGCTGTTAAGTCTGCCTTCGTAAAAAAGGGACAGGAAAAAAGTTTCGATTACATCTTCGTTATTGTGACCCAGAGCAATCTTGTTACATCCGTTTTCCTTTGCCAGATCATTTACCGCCCCACGCCTCATACGCGAACAAAGCGAACAAGGGTTTTTTTCTTTTCTGACATCAAACAAAATTTCTGCTATATCGGTTTTTTTGATTATATACTGAACTCCAAGCGTATCGCAAAACTCCTTAATAGGGGAGTAATCGACACCTTTAAAACCCATATCAATAGTAATCCCCATAACTTCAAACGGAATTTCGGAAAATCTTCTGAAAGCAGCAAACGCAGCAAGCAAAGTAAGACTGTCTTTGCCGCCTGAGACACCTACAGCAATTTTGTCGCCGGGGGAAAGCATATTATAATCTTGAATCGCACGACGCATAGTGCTTAAAATTCTTTGCATATTAATTATCCTAAACTTTCCTTAAGTTTATTGAGTGCCCGGAAACGGTGGCTGACGGAGTTTTTAATTTCAGGGGTAAGCTCAGCCATTGAAACGCCATACTCCGGAACAAAGAAAACGGGATCATACCCAAAACCGTTATTTCCCTGCGGGGAGGTAAGAATTCTGCCGTTACACTCGCCACGGAATAAAAGCGGCTCGGTATCGGGAATTGAAACAGCGATGACGCACACAAAGTGGGCTGTTCGGTTTTCTTCATCAACCCCCTCAAGAGCGGAAAGTAATTTTTGAACATTTTGCTCATCTGTTGCATTTTCGCCTGAGTATCTTGCACTGTAAATACCGGGAGCACCGTCAAGAGCGTCGACACAAAGACCACTGTCGTCTGCAATGCAGGCAAACCCGGATGCTTTCATAATGGTTTCGGCTTTTTTAAGAGAGTTTTCCTCAAAGGTATTACCGTCTTCAACGACGTCAATATGACCAAAGCCTGCGGCATCCTGAGTTATAATTTCAAAACCGTCACCCAAGATGGCTTCAAATTCTTTTGCTTTATGAGCATTTTTGCTTGCCAATATAAACTTCATACGTAAACCCCGTTCAATTATATTACTGATTTGTTAAAATGATATATATTATTTATACCATATTTTTTCTATGTTGTAAATATTGATAGTTGCAAAATGAAAAATTTTGTGTTATACTATACAAAGTTGTTGTTAAATTTTGAATTAAAAGTTAAAATTTTAACAAAAATCCTAAAATTAGGCTTGTATATTTTAACAATTTAAGGTAAAATATTATTATTAACATATATTTATTAATTTTTTGGAGGTATTTATTATGTCAGTAAAAGTTGCTATTAACGGTTTTGGCCGTATCGGTCGTTTGGCTTTCCGTCAGATGTTCGGTGCAGAGGGATATGAGATTGTTGCTATCAATGACCTTACAAAACCCTCAATGCTTGCAGGTCTTCTCAAGTACGACACCGCTCAGGGTGGTTACTGCGGTAGAATCGGCGAAAATCTTCACACTGTTGAAGCTGATGATGAAGCAGGCACAATCACGGTTGACGGCAAGACTCTTAAGATTTATGCAGAAGCTAAAGCTGCTGATCTTCCCTGGGGAGAAATCGGTGTAGACGTTGTTCTTGAATGTACAGGTTTCTACTGCTCAAAGGAAAAATCACAGGCTCATATAGATGCAGGTGCTAAGAAGGTTGTTATTTCTGCTCCGGCAGGCAATGACCTCAAAACAATTGTTTACTCAGTAAACGAAAACACACTCACAGCTGATGATACAATCATTTCTGCTGCTTCATGCACAACAAACTGCTTGGCTCCTATGGCTGATACTCTTAACAAATATGCTGAAATTCAGTCAGGTATCATGTCAACAATCCATGCATACACAGGCGACCAGATGATTCTTGATGGTCCTCACAGAAAGGGCGATATGAGAAGAGCAAGAGCTGGTGCTGCTAACATTGTTCCTAACTCAACAGGTGCTGCAAAGGCTATCGGTCTTGTTATCCCCGAGCTTAACGGCAAGCTTATCGGTTCTGCACAGCGTGTTCCCGTTGCTACAGGTTCAACAACTATCCTTACTGCAGTTGTTAAGGGTGATGATGTTACTGTTGATGGCATCAACGCTGCTATGAAGGCTGCTGCTTCTGATTCCTTCGGTTACAACACAGATCCTATCGTTTCTTCCGACGTTATCGGTATGAAATACGGCTCACTCTTTGATGCAACTCAGACAATGGTATCTAAGGTTGCTGACGGTCTTTACGAGGTTCAGGTTGTTTCTTGGTATGATAACGAGAACAGCTACACCAGCCAGATGGTTCGTACCATTAAGTACTTTGCTGAAATCTAATTGATTTAGATATACAAAAAAGCACCTTCATTTGAAGGTGCTTTT
>JAZNMD010000102.1:0-6158 GCA_045579385.1 Clostridia bacterium | reverse complement strand
CCAACGCTTTGCATTCGGTTTCAATTACGGGATCAAGTTCTTCAATAACATAGACTTTGTCATACTTTTGGGCAAAGCTTTTAAGCTTTTCAGACGGAAGCGGATAAACCATACCAAGTTTAAGATAATCCACCTTGTTACCAAGAGCCTCTTTAGCATAAACATATGCAATTCCGGCTGAAATAACGCCAATTTTTGAGCCATTTTCCTCAACAGTGTTCAAACTGGTAGTCTCTGCAAATTTTTTAAGAGCCTTTATTCTGTCCTCTACCACTACGTGTCTTTTAATAGCCATAGCAGGCATCATAACATACTTGCTGATATTCTTTTCGTAATCCTTATCCGGTACATCATCTCTTTCACCAAGTTCAACCAGACTTTGTGAATGTGAAACTCTGGTAGACAGTCTTATAAACGCAGGAGTATCAAATTTTTCCGAAAGTTCAAATGCCGATTTTGTAAATTCCTTACACTCAGAAGAATCCGAAGGCTCCAACATCATTATTTTGGATGCCTCAGCATAGTGTCTTGAATCCTGCTCATTTTGCGAAGAATGCATTCCGGGGTCATCAGCAACACAAAATACCAGACCACCATTTACACCCGTGTAGCTTACGGTAAAAACAGGATCCGCCATAACATTTAATCCTACGTGTTTCATGCAACTCATTGCTCTTCCGCCTGCAATTGAGGCACCTATTGCAACCTCAGCTGCAACCTTTTCATTTGGCGACCATTCTGCATAAATTTCGTCAAATTTTACAATTTCTTCAGTAATTTCAGTGCTCGGAGTACCGGGATATGAAGCCACAACATTTACACCTGCTTCATAAGCACCACGAGCTACCGCAGCATTACCCAATAACAATTTTTTCATATAAGATAATCCTTTCTTTTAGGAGTTTTGAAGATCGATTTTTTATTTCTTACATATAAACACAAACCCCAAGTAACATTCCGATTTCCATTAATTCTGACATATTTTCAACTCCCATAAATTCGCAATTAAACTATTTCATTTTGCTGTGCCACAACACTTCCGGCACAATATATTTCCCTGAGCTTCGGTTTTTCTATTTTCCCGGTAAGATTTCTGGGAACATCTGCAAAAATAATTTTTCTTGGTCTTTTGTAACGTGGAAGTTCAGTACAAAAGTCATTTATTTCTTCCTCTGTCGCATTCAGTCCATCTTTTATTTGAATAATGGCTGCAGCTATCTCGCCAAGACGGGCATCAGGAAGGCCTATTACTGCAACATCACTTATCTTATCGTTTTTACGTAAAAAGTCTTCGATCTGCACGGGATAAAGGTTTTCTCCTCCTGAAATTATAACGTCTTTCTTTCTGTCTACCAGAAATATAAACCCATCCTCATCCTCGGTTGCCATATCCCCGGTAAAGAGCCAGTCTTCTTTTAAAACAGCCTTTGTTGCCTCTTCGTCTTTATAATATGCCGTCATAACGCCGGGACCTTTTACTGCAAGTTCGCCTACTTCGCCACATTTTACCGCTGCACCGTTTTCGTCCACAATTTTTGTAGACCATCCAAAACCGGCTTTACCGATAGCACCAACCTTATGTTCGTTTTCAACACCCAGATGCACACAACCGGGGCCGATTGACTCTGAAAGTCCGTAATTGGTGTCGTATTTATGATTTGGGAATACCTTTTTCCAGCGTTTTATCAAACTTGGCGGAACGGGTTGAGCCCCTATATGCATAAGTCTCCATTGAGAAAGCTGATAATCCGAAAGCTTGATATCCCCTCTGTCAATTGCGTCAAGAATATCCTGAGCCCAAGGTACAAGCAACCACACGATAGTGCACATTTCTTCAGAAACCGCCTTTAATATCCATTCAGGCTTTATACCTTTAAGAATAACCGCCTTTCCACCAACCAAAAAGCTTCCGAACCAATGCATCTTTGCTCCGGTATGGTAAAGCGGGGGTATGCAAAGAAATACATCCTCCTTTGTTTGTGAATGATGGCTTTGCTCTGTCATGGCCGCATGAACAAGACTTCTGTGCTTATGAATAATTGCTTTAGGGAAGCCTGTTGTTCCTGATGAAAAATAGATTGCTGCCTCGTCATCATCACAAAGCTTAATAGACGGACTTTTGCTGGAGCAATACGATACTAGACTGTCATAACTTTCAGCAAAAGTCGGACAATCCTCGCCACAATAAAGCCACATTTTTATACGCTTTACCTGGCTGCAAATCTGCTCCACTCTGCCTGTAAACTCAGGTCCGAAAACAATAACATCCGCATCAGCAAGTTCAAGACAATACTTTATTTCATCTGCTGCATAGCGATAATTAAGCGGAACAACCATAGCGCCGGTCTTAAGAATACCAAAATATATAGGTAGCCACTCTATACAATTCATCAAAAGTATAGCAACCTTGTCGCCCTTTTTTACCCCACGTGAAAGCAAAAGGTTTGCAAAGCGATTTGCTTTCTTGTTGAATTCTCCCCAGGTAATTTCCTTGCGATACGCCTCATTAGGGTTAGCCTCAATAAGCGAATACTCACGCCAGGTCAACCTGGATTTGTTTTCGTGCTGGGGATTTATCTCAACCAGACTGATATCATTAGGATAAAAATCTGCATTTTTTTGCAAAATTTCTGTAATAGGCATAACTTTTCTCCTTATTTATACGCATCAAACTGATGCACGAATTTACACAATCTTAATTGTTTCCTAAAGACTCCTTCGCAGAAACGACAACCTCGCCATTGTAACATTCAAACATATCCTGAACAAGCTTAGCGTCAGGCTTTTTGGTAAACCAGCTTACCACGGGGACAAGCAAAAATCCGGCTACCATAACGACAACACCGCAGTTTATCGGCGACTGAATTACAGCAGGGAATGATGAACGGAAAAGCATATTTAAAATCATCGTACCTGCTCCAAACAAAAAGCTTATCCATACTGAAGCCTTTGTTGTTTTCTTCCAGTAAAGACCAAACATAAACGGTGCCAGGAATGAACCTGCAAGTGCACCCCAGGAAATTCCCATCATATCAGCTATGTAACCAAGCTTATCCTTATTGAGCGCAATAAAAGCCGAAATTGCAATAAATACAACTACAAGAATTCTGATAATAAGTACTTGTTTTTTACCGGATAAATCTTTTACAATATGTCCTTTAACAAGATCAAGCGTAAGAGTTGAGCTTGATGTAAGCACAAGGGATGAAAGCGTGGACATTGAAGCAGAAAGAACCAAAACTACAACCACACCTATAAGAACATCAGAAAAGTTTTCCATCATTTTGGGAACAATTGCATCAAACCCTTCTGCTGCAACATTAATATTGGTAAGTCTGCCAAACCCTCCCATAAAATAGCATCCGCCGGCAACTATCAAGGCAAACACAGTTGAAATTACAGTTCCTTTATGTATATCCTTTTCACTTTTTATTGCGTAAAACTTCTGCACCATTTGAGGAAGTCCCCAGGTACCCAATGAAGTCAAAATAACCACAAACAAAAGTCCTAACGGGTCAGGTCCAAAGAATGAATTAAACACACCCGGCGCACATCCTTCTTCGGTAACTTCGGCAAGGCTTCTAAGTGCCTCTGTAAATCCTCCGTTTTGTGAAAGCACTGTAAAAACCACAAAGACAATACCAAAAAGCATTATAATCCCCTGAATAAAATCGTTAATTGCTGTAGCCATATATCCGCCTGCAACAACATAAATTCCAGTCAGAACAGCCATAACCACCACACAGGTAGTGTAGCTTACACCCGGAAAAGCTGTCTCAAACAATCTTGAAAGCCCATTATAAAGTGACGCTGTATACGGGATAAGAAATATAAAAACAATAATCGATGCCGCTATCTTAAGCGAAGGGCTGATATATCTTTTGCCAAAAAATTCAGGCATGGTCGCACTTTCAAGATGCTGACTCATAAGACGTGTTCTTCTGCCGAGTATCATCCAGGGAAGAAGTGAACCCAAAACTGCATTTCCTATACCTATCCAGGTTGAAGCTATACCAAACTTCCATCCAAACTGACCTGCGTACCCTACAAAAATAACAGCCGAAAAATATGAAGTTCCATAAGCAAAAGCAGTGAGCCAGGGACCAACACTGCGTCCACCCAATACAAATCCATTCACATCTGTTGAATGCTTTCTGCAATAAAGTCCGACACCTATCATAACCGCAAAAAACGCAATCAGCATACCAACTTTTAATACCATTTTAAACATTCCTTTCTTTAATAGTAAGGACGCCTTAAACATAAAAAAACCGCCCTCTTTTAATAAACAGAGGACGGAAAAATCCGTGGTACCACCTCAATTCACTCACACCTCACGATGCGAGCCTTTAAAGGTATCATTATAAATACCTCAGTTCTGTGACGGGAACGCCCGTTGCAGCCTACTGAAAAGCAACCGCTTTTGTTCGGTGCACTGCTAGCAGAAGGTATTCGGTCATGCTTCCGTCATTGCCTCGCACCAACCGGCAACTCTCTTAAGACTTTCACAAGCCTACTTGTTTCTGTTCAAACGCATTTAGTGTAGTTATACTTTACCACAATAAAACGTTGTAGTCAAGTTTTTTTACAAAATTCTTCAATTTTTTATTAGTTTTTATCTTTTTGCTTTTGCAAGCATAGTTTCCAAATCAGTTTTGGAATACTTATATGCCTTGTTGCAGAACTGACATATTATTTCAGCCTCACCCTGCTCGTCAATTATGTCTTGTATTTCTTTTTTGCCCAAGCTTATTATTGCCCTTTGCATACGTTCATCGCAACAATCACAAACATATCCTACTTCGCTTTCCTCCAATATTTCAACTTCAAAATCCTTCATAACCTGGCGTATAAGTTCTTCATTTGAAATACCCTTATCAAGCATCGCTGTTACACTTGTTATGTTCTCTGCACTTTTTTCAAACTTTTTAAGATTAAACTCATCACAATCCGGCATAATCTGAACAATAAAGCCACCCGCTTGTTTTACTGAATAATCTCTGTCAACCAAAACCCCCAGTGCAACAAGGCTTGGTACCTGCTCAGACTGAGCAAAATAAAATGCCAGGTCGTCGCCAATTTCCCCGGTTTGCAAAGGAACCTGGCCTATATAAGGCTCTTTAAGCTTAAGGTCCTTAACAACTGTTAAATAACCATCCTTCCCGATTCCGTTCCCAACATCCAATTTTCCTGCTCTTTTGAGCGGCAAGTCTGCCAAAGGGTTTTCTACATATCCCTTAGCACTGCCTTTTGAATCTGCTACAGCCAAAACCCTGCCTAAAGGACCGCTCCCTTTAAGTTGAAGTGTGATTGAACTGTCTTCCTCCTTCATCATACTTCCCATAAGCAAAGCCCCTGTCAAAAGTCTGCCAAGTGCCGCTGTTGCAAGCGGCGTTGTTTGATGAAACATTTGTGCTTTGTTGACTGTTTCTTTGGTGTTTACCGCATATATGCGTATAAGTCCGTTTTTTGTAACAGCTTTGGTTATTTTATCCATACAGCATCTCTCCTAAGAAAAAATCGGCTCATTTTACTGAGCCGATTTCAAGTCTTTTTTGTGATCGTCAAATATATCGAAAAGGATTACACACGAGTAACGTTTGCCGCCTGTGGTCCCTTAGCACCTTCTACAACCTCAAATTCAACTTCTGCGCCCTCTTCCAAGGTTTTGTAACCATCCATAGCTATAGCTGAAAAATGAACAAATACGTCTGTTCCTTCTTCGCTTTCGATGAAACCAAATCCTTTTTCGGCGTTAAACCATTTTACCTTACCTTTTTGCATAATAAATTTTCCCTCCAATTTCGGTCTCTTCAAGAAGACCACCCGCTTAGTATACCACGTCAGGCAAAATCTGTCAACAATTTTTTTTGCAAATGATGAAAAAAATCCGCTCCTCTTTGTCGCCCGGTGTCGAAAATTCAAAGGGTTTGTAAATTCCTGAAATCTCCATCCCGGCGCCTTCTGCAAGCTTTGTAATTTCATCCGTTGAATATGCCCGCTGAGTCTGATATTCATCAAATCTTATGTAGCTTCCGTCATCTGTCATGCAAAAGAAATTAAGCTCAAGCTCGCAAATTTTTTCATCCTCAAAAAAATCACTTCGCCACACATAATAAACATCTTTTTCCTCTGTAACATATGTTTCTCCGCCCAGA
>JAZNMD010000101.1:0-5646 GCA_045579385.1 Clostridia bacterium | reverse complement strand
TGGAAAATTATTTTGTAAAATAATTTTCATAGCAGCAAATGTTATGCTGCTGTGAAATAGCCTAAGCAGGCTATTTCTACAAAGGACACTTGTTATATTATTATAACACGCCGGAAATAAAATAGCAACCTTTTTAAAAAGCATTGCAGACTGCAGTAAACTGCGCCCATTCGCCCTCGATATGTTCTTCAATTATAAAAAGGCCTGCTTCTTCCAACGCCTTTTTTACCTCGTCCTTACGCTCGATTATAATTCCTGAACAAATAAACACGCTGTCCGGCTTCATAAAAAGCTTGACATAGCCTGATAGATTAATTATCACATCCGCTACAATATTCGCAAGAACTATTTCATATTTCTTTTCAGAAAGCTTTTTTAAAAGCTCCTTGTCCTCAGTTATGTCCCCTGCGTACCCAAAGTACCGTTCTTTTGGGAGGTTGTTAAGAGCAAGATTTGAATAAGCGGTTTCAACTGCCATCTCATCAATGTCAACCGCAGTCGCATTCTTTGCCCCAAGCAAAAGTCCGATGACAGACAATATTCCTGAGCCACACCCCAGGTCCAAAATAGTGTCGCCCTCCTTAAGATGCCTCTCCATTGCCTCGATACACATACGGGTGCTTTCGTGAGAACCCGTGCCAAAGCTGCATCCCGGATTTATAATGAACTTTATTCTTTCGGTGTCGGGAATTTCTTCCCATTCAGGAACAATAATAACCCTTTCTCCTACTTCAATCGGCTTGAAAAATTGCTTCCAGTTTTCGGACCAGTCCTCATCCTTTACCTCTTTTGTGCTGAAATGAATTTCACCCAAATCAGGCTGTTCCTTTGTTAAGGCGGTTAAAGCTTCCTCAACTTTGGCTAATTGAGATTTGCCTTCGCTGTCATCACTGAAATAAACCGTCACGCAACTGTCAGCTGTTTTCAGTTTTTCCAGCTCCTCATCAACATAATCCCAATACTTTCGGTTGTTTTCTAAAAACTCCTTAAAGTCATCCTTGTCGCTGATTTCAACCCCCGTAATACCAAAATCGTAAAGCAATCCGCAGACGGCATCTATCCCTTGTGCCGAAGTTGTTATTTTAAGCTCTGTCCAGTTCATAAGGCCTCTCCTTTAACTCTTATCTTCCTTTTAAATTTCCAAATTATATATAGCATAATAAGTCCCCTAAGTCAACCTTTTTTAAAAATACCTGCAAAACGATGAAATACTTCATTAAAAAAGGCTCCTTTGAAAGCTTGACGATCTGACGAGGTTTTTAGCTGTAATATTATTTAAGTCTATCGATATATCCAACGATATCTGGGTTATTCCCGAAAGAATAAAATACTCTTGTCCTGCGTGAAAATGTTTACAAAAACACAAAAAAAGGGACACCCTTTTTTAAAAATTGTGATTTTAGGGTAAAAATTTTAGCAAATAAAAGGAATTATTAATTTTATGTCGAATATAAAAACATAGCGGATTGTAGAAAAGTGCCGCTAAATATGAAAAATGAGGTAAATATGATGGCTAATGAAAATAATGAAGTGTTGTTTGATGCTTCCAAGCTTAATATTATTCCCGTTGAAATTGAAAAGGAGATGCGCAAGTCATACCTTGACTATGCAATGTCGGTTATTGTCGGTCGAGCCCTTCCTGATGTCAGGGACGGACTTAAACCCGTTCATCGTCGAATCCTTTATGCAATGCACGAGGACAACCTGACACCTGACCGTGAGTACCGCAAAAGTGCGACCACCGTCGGTAATGTGCTGGGTAGATATCATCCACACGGAGATGCATCTGTTTATGATGCGATGGTTCGTATGGCTCAGGACTTTTCAATGAGGTATCCGACCGTTGACGGACACGGAAACTTCGGCTCGGTGGATGGCGACCCGCCTGCTGCTTATCGTTATACCGAAGCACGTATGTCAAGAATGGCTATGCGTATGCTTACCGATATTGAAAAGGAAACGGTTGACTTTATGCCGAACTTCGATGAAAGCCGAAAGGAGCCTGTTGTGCTTCCGTCCCGTTTCCCGCATTTATTGGTAAACGGATCAAACGGTATTGCTGTAGGTATGGCAACCAACATTCCTCCCCACAATCTCACTGAGGTTATTGATGGAATTATTGCGGTAATTGACAATCCCGAAATTACCATTGATGAACTTATGGAATATATCAAAGGGCCTGACTTCCCGACCGGTGCACAGATTATGGGAACAGCGGGCATCCGCTCAGCGTATCATACGGGCAGAGGCAAAATCCGTATTCGTTCCAAGGCGGAAATTGAAGAAGTCAAGGACAGACAGAGAATAGTTGTTACCGAGATTCCTTATATGGTTAACAAGGCAAGACTTATTGAAAAGATTGCCGAGCTGGTACGTGAAAAAAGGGTTGAGGGTATTTCTGACCTCCGTGATGAGTCTGACCGTGATGGTATGCGTATAGTAATTGAAGTAAAGCGTGATGCCAATGCTACAATTGTGCTTAATCAGCTTTACAAGTACACACAAATGGAGGATTCCTTTGGTGTAATTATGCTTGCACTTGTTAATCAGGTAGAGCCGAAGGTTCTTAACTTGCGTGAAATTCTGGATAATTATATCGACTTCCAGAAGGATGTTATAATAAGACGTTCCCGCTTTGACAAGAAAAAGGCAGAAGCAAGAGCGCACATTTTAGAGGGCCTCAGAATTGCACTTGATAATATTGATGAAATTATCAGTATTATAAGAAGCAGTTACAGCGATGCAAAGCCAAGACTTATGGAACGCTTTGAGTTTTCAGAAATTCAGGCTCAAGCTATACTTGATATGCGTCTTGCAAGACTTCAGGGCCTTGAACGTGAGAAGATAGATAATGAGTATGCTGAGATTTTAGCATTTATTGCCGAGATGGAAGCAATACTCAATTCCGAGACAAAGGTTCTTGAGGTCTTAAAAACTGAAATATCCGAAATCCGTGACAAGTTCGGCGACAAGAGACGCACATCAATAGAGCCTGTTACTGACGATATTGATATTGAAGACCTTATCGAAGAGGAAGACAATGTCATCACAATGACACATCAGGGCTATATCAAGCGTCTTGCGGCAGATACTTACCGCAGTCAAAGACGTGGCGGCAAGGGTGTCATCGGCATGCAGACCAAGGAAGAGGATTTTGTGGATACCATGTTTGTATCTTCAACCCACGCATATATTCTGTTCTTTACCAATGCAGGAAAGATGTACAGAATAAAAGCGTATGAAATTCCCGAAGCCGGCAGACAGGCAAAGGGTACAGCCATTGTTAATCTGCTTCAGCTTGACCCGGGCGAGAAGGTTTCCGCTATATTGCCGATACGGGAGTACAGCGATGATGAATTCCTGATTATGGCAACACGACGCGGTGTAATTAAAAAGACCGCTCTGTCTGAATATCAGAACGCTCCCAAAGCAGGTAAAATCGCAATTAATCTTGATGAGGGCGACGAGCTTATCAATGTTATGCGTACCAAGGGCGACGGAGATGTGTTTATGGGAACACATCTGGGCAAGATGATAAGATTCTCCGAGTCGGATGTAAGAACCTTGGGCAGAGTTTCGCGTGGTGTACGTGGTATTATGCTGAAAGACGATGACTATGTTGTCGGTATGAGCGTAAGTCGTGAAAACGCAAAGATTCTTGTTATCAGCGAAAACGGTTACGGTAAAAAGAGTGAGCTTTCAGAGTATAAGGTCCAGTCCCGTGGCGGACAAGGTACAACTACTTACAAAATCAGTGCCGAGACAGGTAATGTTTCAGGCTTTGGGCTTGTTACACCTGAAGATGATATAATCATTATGACCTCAGACGGTATCATCATCAGACTCAGCACAGAGGAAATAAGTACTCTCAAACGTGTTACCAAAGGTGTTCGTCTTATGAGACTTGCGGACGGAGTTAAAATTGTTTCTGCTGCTGCTGTGGCACGTGAAGAAGAGGAAGCTGCCGAAACTGAGGGAGAGACCCCGACAGAAACTAATACTATAGACCAGGTAGCTGATTCCCAGGAGGCGGAAGCTGCGAGTGGTGCTGCTGAGGAATAGTTAAAAATGCTGCTATAAAGGCGCAAAATGTGTCGATATGTGCATAATACTGATTTTTGTTAAAAATGGAATGAGCCTTTTTGGTTAATTGGCACAAGAGGGCAAAAAAAGACGTTAAAACTCCCGCAAACCGTGATAAAAAGGGGCTTGCGGGAGTTTAATTTTGGCTGATTATGCAATATAAACAAATTTATATGACAATATTTGTTGAATTAGACCCTAACATTTTTCCTGAATATATGTTAGAATGGTACAGCTGATAAAGAAGAATGTTTAGGAGGTCCATATACAATGGCGAGTTTAAGTTTAAGACAGTTAGGCAAAATTTATTCAGGAGGCGTTATCGGCGCAAAGGATATAAACCTTGAAATCGAAGACAAAGAGTTTTTGATTCTGGTTGGTCCTTCAGGTTGTGGTAAGTCAACCACCCTCAGAATGATTGCCGGCCTTGAAGAAATTTCAGAGGGAGAACTTTACATAGGCGACAAGCTTGTTAACGATGTTGCTCCAAAGGACAGAGATATTGCGATGGTTTTCCAGAACTATGCGCTTTATCCGCATATGACAGTTTTTGATAATATGGCTTTCGGTTTGAAGCTCAGAAAGTATCCAAAAGATGTTATCAAAGCAAAGGTTGAAGAAGCTGCAAAAATTCTTGATATTGAGCATCTTCTCCAGAGAAAGCCAAAGGCTCTTTCCGGTGGTCAGAGACAGCGTGTTGCTCTTGGTCGTGCTATCGTTCGTGAACCAAAGGTATTCCTTATGGACGAACCGCTTTCAAACCTGGATGCAAAGCTGAGAGTTCAGATGCGTTCTGAGATTGGTAAGCTTCACAAGAGACTTGGTACAACTGTGGTTTATGTTACACATGACCAGACAGAAGCTATGACAATGGGTACAAGAATTGCTGTTATGAAGGATGGTTACCTCCAGCAGTGTGCTACACCTGTTGAACTTTATGATGAACCTGTTAATCTGTTTGTTGCAGGATTTATAGGAAGTCCTCAGATGAACTTCATCAATGCTAAACTTGAGAAGAATGACAATGGTGTTTACCTTAAGGGCGAGGATTTCAGCGTTCTGCTTCCTGAAGGCAAGGTAAGCAAGGCTGACCTTACTGAATACTATGGCAAAGAGGTTATTCTTGGTGTAAGACCTGAGAATATCTACGATGACGAGGCTCACATTGCGGCAATGCCGGATGCAGTTGTTGATGCAGATGTTGAACTTACCGAAATGATGGGTGCTGAAACATACATATACTTAAAGATTGCAGGAGTTCCTGTAATTTCAAGGGTTAACCGTCGTTCAACTGCAGCAGCAGGCGACAAAATCAAGGTTGCAGTTGATGCAAACAAGATTCACATCTTTGATAAAGAAACAGAAAAGGCAATTTTGCACTAATAAAAAATGTTTAATGAAGCCGTGGCAGTCTGCCACGGCTTTTTTGTATAACGAAAACCACGCGTGAGCCTGCGTGGTTCAAAAGAGGTTAACCGATGAACAGATAATAAATTAGAATTTAGAAAAAAGCAGTGTGATTTGAAATATTGAAGTATAGCACAAACAATTTAATGGAAAGCC
>JAZNMD010000100.1:0-3781 GCA_045579385.1 Clostridia bacterium | reverse complement strand
GGTTCTTGAAAGTTACTTTTTATAAAAGTAACTTTCTTAGCCGCAATAAAGCGGCATCAAAACATTGATGCAATCAATGTTTTGATAAAAGACCGTCGTTATAAAAAAAGCCTGGTCGTGACACCACAATGAAACGTTTTTTCTTTCCCGTCGTTCCTAAAAATTGACATCCCATCCCAGATTGTTTAATTTTATCACACTTTTTTATGTTTGTCAACGAAATAAACCCGTCTATACCGCAGTTAAAATTTCCAAGGTTGACAAATGTGTTTTTTTGTAGTATAATGACTTCGTGTTTGATTAAGAAAACTTGTTTTTTAAGGAGGGTAGCGGAAAACAGAAGATTATTGGAGGTAAATTAATTTTGAATTGTTTTAAGAAAATTACAGCGGCTGTTGCCGCAGTTACTATAGTTCTCTCATCACTCATTGTTACAGCAGGTGCTGAGGAGCAGAAAAATTATGGATTGGTTACAGCATCTCTTTTAAATCTGCGCAGTCAGGCAACAACCGCCTCATCAATTCTTGCACAGATTCCAAACGGGCAGACAGTCTCAATCATCAGTCTTCATCCCGGTTGGGCAAAGGTTACATATTGCGGCATAACAGGTTATGTTTCACTTGATTATCTTTCAGTTATGTCAGCTGAAAAGCTTGCATCACGAAACGATGCGGTTTCTTCAAAAGGGCAAGCCATTGTTGAGCTTGCAAAAAAATATCTGGGCACACCATATGTTTATGGCGGCTCATCTCCATCAGGTTTTGACTGCAGTGGTTTTGTGTACTTCCTGTACAAAAATATGGGCATAACTCTCAACCGTGTTGCTGCAGACCAGATGAAAAACGGTACCTGGGTGCCAAAAAACGCTTTGCAGCCCGGTGACATCGTAGGTTTCCAGAACAGAAATGGCTACATCAACCACGTAGGCATTTATGCAGGCAACGGAATGATGATTCACTCGCCTCAGACAGGCGAGGTTGTCCGTTACGAAAGCATTGTAACGGGAAATTACGCAAACAGACTTACTTGCGGAAGACGCATTTTTAACTAACCGAAAACGGGCTGTGAAGACTGAGGTTTTTACAGCCCTCTTTTTTTGGAATTAATCCGACCGCTTTTTCGTTTTACATTAAGGAGTTTTTGTATGAAAAATATAAAGCTTAAATTTCTTACCCTCGCTCTTGTTGCTGTAATTACTGCAATCTCTGCAATAAGCAAGCTTCCCGCAGTATCTGACAGAAACGCCGATTCAGCCGCACAGCTTACCTTTGTGGATGTCGGTCAGGGCGACTGCATCTTTTTAAAGCTTCCGCAAGGGGAAACCTGGCTTATCGACGGTGGCGAAGCTGATATGTTTGAGGCCAGGCTCAGCCGCTTTCTCAGGCTCCAAATGCTCGACAAAATAGACTATGCGCTGGTAACTCATTATCACGCCGACCACATTGGCGGAATAATGGAGCTTTTGAATTCAGAGCGAATCGAAAATTTGCTTCTCCCTGACTACACACCTGAAAATAAAACCAAGGACAAGCTTTTAAAAGCTGCCAAACTTTCCGAAACCAAAGTTATTCCCGTTTCGGCAGGCTACACCCATTCACGCAAAGAGCAAGGCTTTGAGCTTGCTCTTCTGCATCCGCAAAAAGGCGGCTTTTCCGACAATGAAAACAGTAATTCCGCTGTGGCAATGCTGCACTTATTTAATACCGACATTTTGCTGACCGGCGACCTTGAAGCCGACGGAGAAGCCTCCGTTCTTAACGCGGCTGATTTGGAAGCGGATATTTTGAAGGTAGGGCACCACGGTTCCTACACCTCAACCTCGGCTGAATTTTTAAAAGAGGTAGATCCCACCTATGCGGTTATCCAATGCGGTGAGGATAATCCCTACGGGCATCCTCACTACGAAACTCTGGAAGCTTTGGAAAACGACGATGTTCTCATATATCGCACCGACACAGATGGCAGTATCACTTTTACACTTTCAGAAAACGGGATTGATTCTATCAGAACAAGCGAAAATTAAAGGAGGTATATTCTTTGGAAATAAAAGACCTTGATAATCAAATTAAAGATGGCTCCATCGGACGCCTGTATTTCTTCTGCGGCGAAGAACAGTTTCTGATGGAAAACAAAATAAAGTCCATCCGCAAAGCTTTGCTTGAACCTGATTTTGCCGACCTTAACTTTGTTTGCCTGGAAGAAAAGAAACTCCCTATATCACGAATTTACGAGGAACTTATGTCCGTGCCCGTTATGTCGGACAAAAAAATAGTGGTTATAAAAAATTCAGGGTTATTCAATAACGCAAAACTCGCCGACTACAAAACCCTGTGCGAGCTTATTTCTGATATTCCCGACTATATGTGTGTGATTTTTACCGAACGCGAATTTGACGAAAAGAAGGCAAAAAATCTGGAGCCGCTCAAAGCTCATGGGGAAATAATCACATTCGACCCACTCTCCCCCGTTCAGCTGGAAAGGTGGCTCGACAAGCTGTTTTCCGATAAGGGAAAAAGAATTATTCCCCGTGATATAAACACAATTATCCGTATGTGCGGACAGAATATGTCGCTCCTTTTCAATGAATATAACAAACTTTTAAGCTTTGTTGGCGACAGGGAAAAAATTACCGCCGAGGACATTGAGGCTGTGGTTTCCCGAACCACCGAAGCAAGACTTTTTGATGTAATCGACAGCCTTGCAGCAGGAAGAAAACAAAATGTTTTCAGCGAACTTGTTGCGCTTCGGACACTTGGCGAGGACCCTTCGGCTGTGCTTTCTCTTCTTTCTTCACGTCTGGGAGAGCTTCTGATGGTAAAACAGCTTAGCATCGAGGGCCTAAGCGCTGACAAAATCTCGTCTTATTTTTACCCCAAGCGCCCCACCTTTGTTGCAAACAAGCTTTTGGAGCAGGCAAAACCCTTTACAGAAGATTTCCTCAAGCGAATGGCGCTTCTTGGGCTTGAATATACAGCACTTGTGCGTTCGGGCAAGCTTGACAAATGGATAGCAGTTGAGATGTACGCTGCACGCCTTTTGGAAAAAAGGAAATAATTTTTCAAATTTCTCTTGACAACTAAAAAAAATTGTGTTAATATAGACAAGCTATGGCGGTATAGCTCAGTTGGCTAGAGCATACGGTTCATACCCGTAGTGTCACTAGTTCGAATCTAGTTACCGCTACCAAAAATGCCCGCAAATTTTTGCGGGCATTATATGGCTCCTTGGTCAAGTGGTTAAGACTCCGCCCTCTCACGGCGGCTACAGGGGTTCGAATCCCCTAGGAGTCACCATGAAAAAAGCATCGACTTTGTCGATTCTTTTTTCAGTTATATTTGCCTTTGGCAAGTTATATTGCTACGCAGTTATATTCGGCTTATGCCGAGTGATATTGTGCTTCGCACAGTTAAAAGGCAAATATAATATCACTGAAACCAAAGGTTTCAATAACACTTTTGATTTATCAAAAATATCACTTCATCGAAGATGGAATATCACTTGAAACTTGTCATCTAAACCATTCGGCTCTTCCAGAAAAAAGACTTGTCAATTGACAAGTCTTTTTTCAATGAAATTTGCCTTCGGCAACTGAAATAGATTCGCTATGAAATACACTTCGTGTATGAAATATTGCTACGCAATATGAAAAGGCAAATTTTATTTCACATTTTTCTGCAAGAAAAATATTTCATAATCCGTCAGGATTATTTCATATCGAACGTAGTGAGATATTTCATTAAAAACATCTGCATCTATTATGAACGTAAAAACCAGAAAAAAG
>JAZNMD010000099.1:0-4892 GCA_045579385.1 Clostridia bacterium | reverse complement strand
GACAGCTGTCGAGCAAGGCGAGACTGATGAGGTGTTTATTATATACAGTCTTTCAGTATCTACATTGCCACCTCATCCGAGTTTTGCTACGCAAAACCCACCTTCCCCTCAAGGGGAAGGCTTTCCATTAAATTGTTTGTGGTATACTTCAATATTTCAAATCACACTGCTTTTTTCTAAATTCTAATTTATTATCTGTTCACCGGTAAACCTCTTTTGAACCACGCAGGCTCACGCGTGGTTTTCGTTATGCAATAAAAACAAGGATTTTAGCTGCTTGCTAAAATCCTTGTTTTTTTAAAGCTCCGGCAATTTGGAAACTGCCGCCAGCAAATCATTAACTGTGCGGGATTTTTTAATTGCTTTCAAAATTTTCGTCTCTTTTGGAAAATTCCACATAATATAAAGCCAGATTTCCTTAAGCTTATGGAGAGTATATGTATCAGAGCCAAGCAAAGTGATATATCTCTCGGCAAGGCATCCGGTAAAGTCTTTAAGCTCTGCTGTTTTAAGGCTTTCTCCACCTCGGATTTCCCTGAATATTGCCGGATTTGCCAAAGCACCTCTGCCAATCATAACCGACTCTAAATCAGGAAACCGCTTTTGAATTTCAGCAAAGGTCTGAGCCGAAAAAACATCCCCGTTATAACACACCGGCATTTTTGCCTCATTATATGCTTTTTCAAACACCTCCAGATCCGGAACACCGTTATAATAATCCCGCCTTGTTCTTGGATGTATCACAAGTCTTGCAATCGGGTATTTATTGTAAATCTTCATAAGCTCAGTCATTTCTTCCCCAGAATAAAACCCGATTCGTGTCTTTACCGAGATTTTTAAATCACATTTTTCAAAAATTTCTCGGAGAAACAAATTCAGTCCATCGGGATTTCGCAAAAAGCCTGCTCCACGGTCTTTTTTTACCACCGTACCTGAAGGGCATCCGAAGTTTAAGTTTACTTCATCATAACCAAATGATTTGATTGTTGGCACAAAGTTCAAAAACGCAGCTGCATTATTTGAAAGCACCTGAACTGTAAGGTTTACTTGATTATTGTTCTCCGGCAGAACATCTCTTACCGCTCTTCCGGCAAGTTTTTCATTCTCTGTCGGTGTAATAAACGGAGAATAATATCCGTCACATCCCCCAAACAGGTGCGAGTGTGCTGTTCTGTAAGTATAAGTTGCAATTCCCTCAAGAGGAGCAAAAAACAGTTTCATCAAAGCCTCCCTGGCATCCTTTTTTCATTACCCCAAAAGCACATCAACCACAAGCATAAGACAAAAACCAGCCAGGAGCGAATAGGTTGCCCCACGCTGAGACCCGTGTGAATGTGTCTCGGGTATCATTTCATCGCTTATTACATAAAGCATCGTGCCGCCCGCAAACGCAAGTGCAAATGGCAGTATTGCAATTGAAACGCTTACTGCAAAATATCCAATCAACGTTCCGACAACCTCAACAAGACCGGTTATCAGAGCACAGACAAAGGTTCTTTGCGGGCTTATCCCCGCTGCAAGCATAGGTGCGATTATAATCATACCCTCAGGCACATTCTGAAGTGCAATTCCGCCTGCAACAATCAAAGCTTCCTGAGTATTCCCCGTGCCAAAGCTTACACCTGCTGCTATACCCTCAGGCAAATTGTGTATTGCTATTGCCAGCACAAACAAAAGAACTTTATTAATCTCATTGCCTTGCTTTTCGCTGCCATCGCTCGTTACAAATCCGTGTATATGAGGCACCAATCTGTCAATCAGCGTAAGGCAAAAAGCACCTGCAAAAATACCGGTTACAACGTAAACAAGGCCAAATTTTCCGCCATATTCCAATGCGGGTAAAACAAGCCCAAGTACCGCCGCTGCCAACATAACTCCCGCAGCAAAAGAAAGTATAATGTCGCTGCATCTATGCGAAATTTTCTTAAAGAAAAATCCTATTAATGAACCTAAAAGAGTGGCTCCTCCCACTCCGAGAGCTGTCAGTAATACCAACCTCATATATATCTCCTCCTCTATCTGTGTTATTATACTACATTCCCCCTGATTGTTCAAGAACTTATTTTATAAAAAGCAGACCATTTTCCTATATTTGCGGTTGTTTGACAATTTTATCTTATTTATTGACACGCTCTTTTTTTATTGCTATAATGTTGCTGTAACAATAGTTGGTGGAACGCATTAGCGTTTCGAGGAAAGGTTGGTTTTTATGTGGAACGAATTTAAAAAATTTGCATTCAAAGGCAACATAATTGATATGGCTGTCGGCGTTGTTATCGGTGGTGCATTCGGGACAATCGTTAACTCGCTTGTTAACGATATCATTATGCCGATTTTTGGTAAAATTACAGCAGGTGTGGATTTTAAATCTCTTAAAATAGTGCTTTCCCCTGCAACCGAAACCACGCCCGAAGCTGCTATTATGTATGGTAATTTTATTCAAAATGTTGTGAGCTTTCTGATAATTGCATTTTCTATGTTTTTTGTGATAAACAGCTTTGTAAAAGCAAGTACAAAAGCAAAACAGCTTCTCGGCACAACTAAAGAAGAAGCCCCAGCTGAAGAGGCAGCCCCTGCACCGCCCAGCGAGGTGGACATTTTGTCAGAAATCCGCGATTTGCTTAAAAACTCTGTCAAAGAAGAGACTGAAATCAGCGAAGAGGAATAAAATTTTTTTAAGATAATAAATTCTGTATCCATTTCGAAAGGGTATTACTATGAAAAAGTTATTCGTGTTATTTTCGGTAGTATTAGCATTGTTATTGGTAGGCTGCAACACGCCCGAGCAAAACCAACAAGCAGAAAAAGACGATTTTAAGTTCTGCTCCCTTGAATGGGGTATCGGCTGGGAAACAGTACAAAAAAGTGATATATTTCAAGATGCTGATGTTCTTAAAGAAAACGGGAATAGAAAAACCGTTAAATTGAAAAATGGACAATACTTAGGCATACCAACAGGTGACATTGGTTTAGTTTTTGATACAAATGGCATTAGCGATACCGCTGGGTTAGTTGCTGTGTTTGTTCAATATGAAGAAGAATATGAAAAAACTTTACTAACCAGGGTAGAAGAATTATACGGAAAGCGAAAAAACTCCTATATAGACAAGAACGGGGTTGAAAATCCAATTAGTCCTGCTGGTTGGGTTAGCAATGATACCATTGAAAGCGTTTTGACAGAGCAAGAAAAAGAATATTATCTCAATATGATACCAGAAGGTAAAGAACAATCAAGAATCGACGCACTGTTGAGATCGCCTCTTGGTTCAATCAGGCTTAATGAAGAACGTAATTTTATTGAATTTAACGGAAATGATGCGGCAATCGTGTCCTTTATACAAGCAAAATTAAAGTAATGTCGACTTATGAAATAAGTTATAGGTTGTAAAATTTATACTTGACAACTTGAAAATATTGTATTATAATTAATCGGTTAGAAAAATCCTTACTTTCGGGATTCCGAAAGTCAAAAGTCCATAAGGAGGTGAAAAGAATGATTGAAGTTATCAACAAGTATGAGACCTTGTTTGTTATCAGCGCTGCAAAGAGCGAGGAGGAAACAACTGCTCTCATTGATAAGTTTAAGTCATTGATAGAATCTAACGGCACAATTGAAAGCGTTGACGAATGGGGACGCAGAAAATTGGCTTATCCTATCGATGATGTAGCTGAAGGCTACTATGTGTTGGTGAACTTTGCTGCAAAGGCAGATTTCCCGGCAGAGCTTGAGCGTGTGTTTGGTATCACAGATGGCATACTCAGAAACATCGTTATCAAAAAAGAAGAGAAATAATTATGCATATTGCATAGAAAGCGGGATTGCTTATGATTAACAAAGCGATTTTGATGGGCAGATTAACCCGGGACCCGGAACTTAGGCACACAAACAGCGGTACTCCTGTTTGCAGCTTCAGCATTGCAATTGACAATGGCTACGGAGAAAACAGAACTACCGACTTTATTAACTGTGTTGCCTGGAACAAAACTGCCGAGTTTGTTGAAAAGTATTTTACAAAGGGCAGAATGATTATTGTTGTGGGAAGAATCCAGACAAGAACCTGGGAAGGTCAGGACGGCAAAAAGAATTATGCGACAGAGGTTGTTGCAAGCGAGGTTTCGTTTGGCGAATCCAAGCGCAATGCCGAAGATGGTGGTTTTACACCTTCTGCCGCTTCAAGCGTAGCTGTGCCTGAAATGCCAACTGATACAGAGGACGATTTTGTTACTCTGGAAACAAACGATGATTTGCCGTTTTAAACACGGCTTACTGTCAAATAATCGAAGAATAGGAGGAAATCATAATGGCTGAAATGGAAAAGAACGATAAAGTAAGAGCAAGAAGACCTAAAAGAAAGGTTTGTTCTTTTTGCGCTGATAAAGTAGATTGCATTGACTATAAAGATGTAGCAAAGCTCAGACGCTATATCACAGAAAGAGCTAAAATTCTTCCAAGAAGAATCAGCGGCTGCTGTGCAAAGCACCAGAGAGAGCTTACTATCTCAATCAAGAGAGCAAGATATATGGCACTTTTGCCTTATACAGCTGACTAAAGCAAAATTTAATCAGATTTTAAAAGGGTGAAACGGTAACCGTTTCACCCTTTTTGTTTAAGTCAAAGGGAGCCGAACCCCATAAACCTTAATCTTGTTAAATTTTCATAATTTTATTTTTTCTATTGATTTTATGTAAATTTCTGCTATAATAAATGTATCTTAGGGAAAAACGAATTTTTCGTTTTCCCCTGCCAAATGGTATATTGGGCAGGAAAATTGTAAAACAATTTACCGATACTTTATTCAAACTAGGTTCTTGAAAGTTACTTTCTTAGCCGCAATAAAGCGGCATGAAAACATTGATTGCATCAATGTTTTGATAAAGAAACGTCGTTATAA
>JAZNMD010000098.1:0-9750 GCA_045579385.1 Clostridia bacterium | reverse complement strand
ATGAAAACAAGAGACGATTTAATTCGCATTGCAAGAGGCGAGAACAATTTTTTCATAGACCCAACAAACAAAGGTGGCGGCAGAGGAGCATATATTTGTAAAAGCAAGGCTTGTGTGAACATTGCACGCAAAAAAAATGTTTTTGAGAGAAGCTTTTCATCCGGTTTTCCTTCTGCGATTTATGATAAATTGGAGGAATTGTTTGAAAATGAAGAATGAGAAGTTTTGCAGAATGCTTGGCCTTGCGGTAAGGGCGGGGGCTGTCTGCTTCGGTGAAGGAGCTGTGCGTGACAGTGTCAGAAAAAAGACTGCGCAGATGGTAATTGTTGCAAAAGATGGTTCGGAAAATACAAAGAAGAGGTTTCGTGATAATTGTGAGTTTTATTCGGTACCGTATTTTGAATACGGTGACAGATATGAGTTAGGTAAAATCGCAGGCAGAGGGTTTGCGGTGGTTATCTCGGTAACGAACGACGGTATTGCGACAAATTTAATTAAAACTTTAAAGGATTAGCAATACTGAACTCTTTAAAATATTGTTTTAGATTTATTCTGAGGCCTGGGGGCTTAAGTTAAATCGGAAAGGATGAAGTTATGACTAAGATTAAAGCATATGAAATTTCGAAGGGTTTTGGTGTTCCCAGTAAGGAAGTAGTAGGTGTGCTTCACGAATACGGAGTTTCGGAAAAAAACCATATGAGTGCTCTTGATGAGAGAGAATTGGATGTCATTTTTGAGTATTATACACAAAAAAATCAAGTGGAAAGCTTTGCTGCACTTTTTGTAAAGGTTGAAGAGCCTGAAGAGAAGAAAGTGCAAACCGAAAAGGCTGAAAAGGGAAGTGAAAGCAAAAAAACTGAAAATACAGTTGAAAGTGAAATAGAATTTTCTGATGAGCCTATCCAGGCAAGAAAGACCCGTGTTGTTGATACACGGGCAAACAATGTCGATCTTGACAGACTTGATAATGAAAAGCTTGAAGAGCTTATTCCTGAAAATGTAAAACAGACCGAAAACAGCTCAAAACAAAAGATAAAGTCAGGTAACAAAAAGAGCAAACTTGTTAAAGAAAAACAAGGTCCGAAAGAGCCTGAAAAGCCTGTTAAGAAAGAGAAAAAGGAAATAATTGAGGTGCTTGTTCCGGATTCAATCACAGTGGGCGAGCTTGCCGAGAGACTGAAAAAGCCAAGCACTGAGGTTATTAAAAAACTTATGATGCTGGGAATAATGGCATCTGTGAATGAAGTTTTGGATTTTGATACAGCTTCACTTATAGTTGAAGATTTTGGTGGTATTGTAGAACATGAAATAATTTTGACGGAAGAGGATAAACTATTCAATGATGTTGAGGATTCGCCGGAGTCACTTCAGCCACGTTCACCAGTTGTGGTTGTTATGGGACACGTTGACCATGGTAAAACTTCATTGCTTGACACAATCCGTAATGCCAATGTAACAGAGGGCGAATTTGGCGGAATTACACAGCATATAGGTGCTTACCGTGTTCGTGTAAACGACAAAAAGATTACATTCCTTGATACTCCCGGACATGAGGCGTTCACTGCTATGCGTGCAAGAGGTGCACTTGTTACTGATATTGCAATTCTGGTTGTTGCGGCTGATGATGGTATTATGCCGCAGACTGTTGAGGCTATAAACCACGCTAAAGCGGCTGAGGTGTCGATAATTGTTGCGATTAACAAAATAGACAAAGAGGGTGCAAATCCTGACAGAGTACGTCAGGAGCTTACGGAGTATGGTCTTGTTCCTGAAGAATGGGGCGGTGACACCATCTGTGTTGAAGTTTCAGCAAAGAAAAAACAGAATATTGATAAATTGCTTGAAATGGTTCTTCTTGTTGCCGAGATGAGAGAACTCAAGGCAAATCCAAACAGATTGGGTAAAGGTACAGTTATTGAGGCTCAGCTTGACAAGGGTAGAGGACCTGTGGCAACACTTCTTGTCCAGAACGGAACTCTCCGTACAGGAGATATTGTTGTGGCGGGTACTGCTGTTGGTAGAGTGCGTGCCATGAATGATGACAAGGGTAAGGCTATCAAAAAGGCAGGCCCTTCAATTCCGGTTGAGATTCTGGGACTTTCAGAGGTGCCTGATGGCGGAGACCTTTTCTATGTTGTAGAAGATGAGAGAAAAGCACGTGAGGTTGTTGAAGCAAGGAAATTCAAGCAGAAGCAGGAAGCTCAGAAGGCAAGTCAGGCGGTTTCCCTTGACAATCTCTTTGAACAGATTGAGGCGGGCAAGACAAAGAGCCTTAATATCATAGTAAAAGCAGATGTTCAGGGTTCGGTTGAGGCCGTTCGCCAATCTCTTGAAAGAATTGCAAACGAGGAAGTTAAGGTAACTGTTATCCATGGTGCAGTTGGTGCTGTTACTGAGTCAGATGTTATGCTTGCTACTGCTTCTAATGCTATTATTGTAGGATTTAACGTTCGTCCAACACCGGGTGCAACTGTTTCAGCTGAAGCATCCAAGGTGGATATACGCCTTTATCGTGTTATCTATGATGCTATCGAGGATATCGAGGCCGCGATGAAGGGTATGCTTGCACCTAAGTTCCGTGAACAGATTACAGGTCACATTGAGATAAGAACAACATTCCGTGTTTCCGGCGTAGGAACAATCGGTGGTTCTTATGTAACTGACGGTAAGGTTCAAAGAAATAGCCTTGTGCGTGTTGTTCGTGATGGTATTGTTATTCACGAGGGCGAGCTTGGATCTCTTAAACGCTTTAAGGATGACGTAAAAGAAGTAGCAAGCGGATATGAATGTGGTTTAAGTATTGAAAAGTTCAATGATATTAAAGAGGGCGATATTGTTGAGGCGTATGTGATGGAACAGATTATGCCTCAGTAGCTTTGGAAAGGCGGTTTGGTTATGCCTGCATATAACAGAATTGACAGAATTTCTGAAGAAGTAAAAAGAGAATTAAGTGCTGTAATAAGAGAACTTAAGGACCCACGGATTACCACTGTGGTTTCGGTTGTAAATGTTAATGTTACCAAGGATCTCAAGTTCGCAAAGGCTTATATCAGTGTTTTTGGCGATGATGCTTCAAAGAAAGGTGTTCTTGATGCACTGAAAAGTGCATCAGGATTTATACGCCGGGAGATAGGGCATCGGATTAATTTGCGTGCGACTCCTGAGTTTACATTCGTTCTGGATGACTCTATTGAGTATGGAGCACACATCAATCAGGTGCTTAAAAATCTTTAGGTTGGTGAAATTGTATGTTTGCTGAAGTAATAGATAAGATAAAAAAGGCAAAACGGATAGGGATATTCAATCATATCAATCCTGATGGCGATGCTTTGGGGAGTGCTTTTGCACTTAAATTGTGTCTTGTGGCTTTGGGAAAAGAGGCACAGGTTTTCCTGCGTGACGGGGATGCGCTCGCCAAGGAGTATAAACTTTTAAAGGATATTGAAGGTCCACCCTTTACAGTTGACGATTGTGACCTGAAAATTGCAGTGGATTGTGCCGATAAAGAGAGATTGGGTGAGTTTGCGGATTGCTTTGACGGGGAGACAGTGGCAATCGACCATCATATGACTCATCGGGAATTTGCAAAAACGACTGTTGTTGTACCATCAGCACCTGCTACGGGCGAAATAATCTTTGATCTAATAAATGCACTTGGTGTAAAAATTGATGCTGATATTGCTTATAACATATATCTTGCAATTACCTGTGATACGGGAAGCTTTAGGTTTTCTTCAACAACAGCAAAAACCCATATAGTTGCGGCAAAGCTTGTGGAAACCGGCATTGATTTTGCAGCAATGAGTAAAAGTATTTTTGACACAAAAAGCTTTGATGTGCTAAAAATGTATAAGATGGGAATAGAAAGGCTGGAACTTTATAAGGACGGGAAAATAGCATTACTTTGCTTTAGTGAAGCAGATTTTAAAAGCGTTGGTGTAAGCGAAGCCGAGACGGATAGTATTGTGACTTTGCCAAACAGCGTTTCAGGGGCAGAGGTTGGCGTCTACATCCGCCAGAGAGGCGATGCTTTTAAAGTGAGCTTGCGTTCAAACGGAAGATTAAATGTTGCGGATATCGCTTTATATTTTGGTGGCGGCGGTCACAAAATGGCAAGTGGTTTCACATTAAATTTGCCTGTTGAAGAGACAAAAAAGGTTGTTGTTGAGAAACTTTCATCGGCAATTGACGGAGAGTAGTTATGGACGGAGTAGTAAATATAAACAAGCCTTCCGGGATTACGTCACACGATGTAGTTTATAGGCTGAGAAGACTTTTGGGAATTAAAAAAATAGGGCACACCGGCACATTGGACCCTGATGCGACCGGTGTTTTACCTATGTGCGTCGGCAAGGGAACAAAGCTTGCTGAACTGCTTACTGCTACCGACAAACAGTATCTTGCGGAAATGACTCTTGGCGCCATTACCGATACGCAAGATAAAAGCGGCGAGGTTTTGGAACGTTTTTCTGTCAATGTAAGCGAAGAAGATATAATTAATGCTGTTAAAGGGTTTATTGGCGAGATTGAGCAGATTCCTCCTATGTATTCTGCTATCAAGATTAATGGCAAAAAGCTTTATGAACTCGCACGGGAGGGCAAAACAGCAGAGAGGCAGCCAAGGAAGGTAACCATAAAGAATATTGAAATAAGAAAAATTGACCTTGAAAACAGCACTGTAGACTTGCTTGTGGACTGCACTAAAGGTACATATATAAGAACTTTGTGTGAAGACATAGGAAGGGCGTTAGGGTGCGGAGCTTATATGTCAGGTCTGATTCGCACTAAGTCGGGTAGATTCAAAATTGAGGAGTCCTTTACGCTTGAGCAGATTGAAAAAATGCTTGAGGATGGAGATAAATCTTTTTTTGTACCGGTAGAAGATGTTATGAGCGAGTACCCAAGAATAGTCCTTGCAGAAAAAAATGCGAAAAAAATCACAAACGGAGTCAGGATTTCAGTCGAGGGACTCGAAACCGATGCGACGTATCGTGTCTTTGATGAATCGGGAAGATTTTTGGTTATTGCAAGACAAGGAGAAGATTTTTTGGAAATTTTAAAAACCTTCTATGACGGAAGTCAGGGTAATAATTAACAGCGGAGATTATAAATGATAGTTACAAATAGCTTGGAATTAAAAAAGCATATTCAAAATAAAAAAGCTGCAGTGGCGTTGGGGTCATTTGATGCTCTTCACAAGGGGCATATGAAGGTTATTTCCAAAATGGTTGGATTCGCAAGAAAAAACGGAATTTTATCCATTGTGCAGCTTTTTGAGAAGCCTCTCAGGGATGAAAGAGTAAATCTTTTAGACAAAAGAATAAGCCTTCTTGAAAATATTGGCGTTGACATAGTTGTTGTTGAACGTTTTGATGATGAGTTTTGCAGCATAAAGTATAAGGAGTTTGTTTCAGATATCCTTAAAAACAGATATAATGCTGCCAAAGTATTTTCGGGAGAAAATTACCGCTTTGGACATAATGCTGAGGGCGATGCTTTAAAACTCAAAGAGGAATGTAAAAAATATGGTATTGAAACGGAAATACTGCCTTGCCTCAAAATAGACGATAATGTGATTTCTAGCACAGCTGTACGAACTCTATTAAAATCAGGCGATGTAGCTTCTGCGTCGGAACTTTTGGAAAGACCGTATGAAGTTGAGGGGGAGATAATTCATGGCAGAGGATTTGGGCATACTATTGGGTTTCCTACAGCTAATATAAGTATACCTGAAAATCTGATTATTCCAAAAGATGGCGTCTATCTTACAAAAGTGAGTTTAGAGGGAAAAAGCTATGCTGGGATTACCAACGTTGGTGCAAAGCCTACGGTAGATGATTTGGAGAAAAGTATAGAAACGTATATCTCGGGAATAGATGGGGATTTGTATGGAAAAACATTGAAAATAGAATTTATCAAGCGGATCAGAAACGTAAAGAAGTTTGATGATGTAAACGCTCTTAAGGCACAGCTTGAAGAAGATAAAAAACATATAAAAGGTCTGTAAAATAGAAGCATTTACAGACTTTTGTTTTAAAATACTAAATTATATCTTGTTTTTGAAAGAGGGAACAACAAATGTATGATATTATAGTAATCGGCGGAGGCCCGGCGGGGCTTACAGCGGCACTTTATGCACTCAGGGCAGAAAAAAAGGTGCTTCTTCTTGAAAGAATGGGCATTGGAGGTCAGATTGCTTTTACTGAGAATATAGAAAATTTTCCGGGTATAGCTTCAATAAGCGGACAAGAGTTTACAGATGCACTTTTGGGGCAGGTAGAGGCTTTTGGCGGAGAAGTAAAGTATGAAAACGTTACAGATATAAAAATGGGTCCGGTAAAAACTGTTGTTTGTGATAGCAACCAATACAGTGCCAAAGCGGTAATTCTCGCCACGGGTGTTAAAAATCGTCAATTAGATGTCTTTGGAGAGGATACCCTGACGGGAAGAGGCATATCTTTTTGTGCAGTGTGTGATGGCAGGTTTTTCAGAAACAAGACAGTTGCGGTTATAGGCGGAGGAAATACCGCTTTGCAGGAAGCAAAGTATCTTTCCAATATTGCAAAAACTGTATATCTTATACACAGACGGGACGAGTTCCGTGCAGAGGAATGGATAGTAAATCAAGTGAAAGAGTGTAAAAATGTTGAATTTATACTCAGTGCAAAGGTTGACAAATTTTATGGCGAGGAACGCCTTGAGGGAATTGATCTGATTTTTAAAAAGGATTCTTCAAAACGACATATTGCTGTGGACGGTGCGTTTATTGCTGTAGGTAAGGTTCCGCAGAATGAGAATTTTAAGGATTTGATTGAATTAACTGATGACGGATATGCTAAGGCGGGAGAAGACTGTCTTACAAACATGAAAGGGATTTTTGTTGCAGGGGACTGCCGCGAAAAGGAAGTGCGACAACTTACAACAGCTGTCAGTGACGGAAGCGTTGCGGCACTTGCGGCGTGTAAATTCCTTGAGGAAGAGTAGAAATAAAGACAGCTGAAGCAAAATTATTTTGCTTCAGCTGTCTTTTGTGAATTGTAAATATGGGGAATTCTTTTATTCCATAGTTTTTCCTAAAAATCCTGCTGCAACTTCGGCAAGTTTAGATTCCACATCTCCAAAATTACGATTTGAGTCAGGAGAAATAATCATTACACTGCCTATGCTGTCTCCTTCGAAAACGATTGGTGCTATTGCACCTGCTTTATAGTTGCTGTTGCCATCTATTACAGAAACTTCCTTGTTTTCCTTACTTGATATGAAAACTACTTTATCTTGCATAATTTTTTCAGCCTCTGATGAAAGCTTTTTATCTGCCAGTTCCTTTTTAGGTACACCAGAAACCGCAATAATGGTGTCTTTATCCGATATACAACAACCGAGGCCTGTTGTTTTTGCCAAGGATTCGGCATATTGACTTGCAAATTCTGAAAGCTCGCCGATGGGCGAATATTTTTTAAAGATTACAGTTCCGTCGCTTTCGGTATAAATTTCCAAGGGGTCGCCCTCACGGATACGCATGGTGCGGCGGATTTCCTTTGGAATTACAATTCTGCCAAGGTCATCAATTCTTCTTACAATTCCTGTTGCTTTCATATTATAAAAAACTCCTTTTTTGCTTTTTATTTACACTAACTATTGTTAGCAATAAAGGAGTTTTTATGTAAATTAATTTTTGGGAGTTTGTGGAATTAATCCGTAAAATTTTTACAGATAGTTTTGAAAATATTACGAGGGTAAACCTTAAAAAATTAAATCGAGACAATATTTTGATATTTTTTAATATTTATAAAAATTATTGTAGATTTTTTTTGTGACTTGTGGTAGAATGTATCTTGGTAAGATTTTTGGGAAAAATATCCCATATATCATACTGTAAAATTCAGTTTGGAGCGGTGCAGCAATGGAAGGGTTAAAAAATGTCGAAATTTTTACCGATGGTGCTTGCAGCGGCAATCCGGGGCCGGGTGGCTATGGTACAATTCTTCGCTATAATGGTGTAGAAAAGGAGCTTTCAGGCGGCGACTTTGAAACAACAAACAACCGCATGGAGCTTATGGCAGCAATCGCAGGGCTTGAAGCCCTTAATCAACGGTGCCAAGTGACACTTTACAGCGATTCCAAGTATCTTGTGGATGCTGTGAATTTGGGTTGGGCACAAAAATGGCGTGAAGACGGATGGATGCGTACTAAAAAGGACAAGGCACAAAACTCGGACCTTTGGGAAAGGCTTTTAACTTTGATTTCAGCCCATGAGGTTACACTTATCTGGGTAAAGGGTCATGCCGGACATCCCGAAAATGAACGTTGCGATAAACTGGCTGTCCGGGAAACTGAAAAATACAGCAAATAAAATTATACGGAGAGGTCTACTTTTCATAGATTATCCGCCGTTTTGGCGGTGTGACTCCGAAGATAGGGGATTAGTCCCCGAAGAAAGGTAGGTTTTATAAAATGGAAGCAAAGAGAATTTATGTTGACCATTCAGCAACAACGCCTGTAAAAGAGGAAGTTCTGAATGCGATGCTTCCTTATTTCAGAGAAGCCTTCGGCAATGCTTCAACTGTGTATGCCGAAGGAAGAGAAGCAAAAAAGGCAATAAGCCTTGCACGTGAGCAGGTTGCAAAGGCAATTGGAGCAAGTGAAAATGAGATATTTTTTACCGGCTCAGGAACAGAAGCAGACAACTGGGCAATACGCGGAGTTGCGATGGCGAATAAAGCCAAAGGAAATCACATAATTACTTCAGCGGTAGAGCATCATGCTGTGCTTCATACTTGTATGGCACTTGAAAAAGAAGGATTTGAGGTAACATATTTACCGGTAGACGAGTTTGGAATGGTGTCGCCTGAGGCTGTTGAAAATGCAATTACGGACAAAACTATACTTATCAGTATAATGACAGCTAATAATGAAATAGGTACAATTATGCCGATTGCTGAAATCGGGAAAATAGCAAAGGAAAAAGGTGTTGTTTTCCACACTGATGCTGTTCAGGCAGTGGGTATGGTTGAACTTGATGTGGAGAAGATGAACATTGACCTTTTGTCACTTACTGCGCATAAGTTTTATGGACCCAAAGGTGTTGGTGCACTTTATGTAAGAAAAGGCACCAGATTAGGTCAGTTTATAACCGGCGGTGCGCAGGAGAAGAACAAGCGTGCAGGAACTGAAAATGTAGCTTCAATTGTTGGTATGGGTAAGGCTATCGAGGTTGCAACCGGGAATATCGAAGAAACCTGCAAAAAGCTTAGCGTTCTGCGCGACAGATTTATTGACAGAGTGCTTGATGAAATTCCATATACAAGACTTAACGGGCACAGAAGCAAGCGTCTTGCAGGAAGCGCAAACATTTCCTTTGAATTCATAGAGGGAGAATCTCTTCTTTTGATGCTTGATATGAAGGGCATATCTGCTTCAAGCGGAAGTGCTTGCACCTCGGGCTCACTTGATCCGTCACACGTTTTGCTTGCAATAGGACTTAAGCACGAGATAGCTCATGGCTCTCTCAGAGTTTCGTTTGGAGATTCCAATACGATAGAGGATGCCGACAAAATTGTTGATGAGCTTAAGGTTATAGTTGCACGACTAAGAGAAATGTCACCGCTTTATGAGGCGGTTAAAAATAAATAGATAGAAAGGTAGATTTAAAATGTATAGTGAAAAGGTTATGGATCATTTCTCAAACCCAAGAAATGTGGGAGAGATAGAAGACGCAAATGCGGTAGGGCAGGTTGGAAATCCCAAATG